>PLMO01000041.1 GCA_003142515.1 Bacteroidales bacterium | reverse complement strand
CATACGATCTATTTCGCTATTTCTATTTATTTACTTGCCACCTGAAGAAGTTCTGACTGAATGAGGTCGTGTACTTTTGTTGCAATCTCCTTCGGGTCCAGGTGTGCAATCTCCTCATAGGGGATCGGATCCAATACCACCAATCTGATACTGTAATTCTTGTGGATCAGAAGACTGTTCTTATTTATGGCATGGTAGGTTCCTTTGATTACAACCGGAAGAATCGGGGATTTGGTATCCAGGGCAAGCCGGAAAGCCCCGGTTTTAAAAGGTTGAATGTTCCCGTCGTGGGTGCGGGTCCCTTCCGGGAATAACATGACCGAATTCCCATCCCTGACTACATTGGCAGCTTTATCCATCATCTTCAGCTTACTTCTTCCCCGTGTCCTGACAATGGAAATATATCCGTTCAGCCACATATTCCAACCGATAAAAGGATAATAGAACAGCGATTGTTTCGCAACCCATTTGTAATGGCGATACAGTCNNACCTTATGAAGGATGAAACGCCTTCTGTCGAAAAGAACGGTTAGAATCCAGATCAGGAATGTGAAAGGGAAAAGGAGTGCCGAAATAAAAAACAGGGTAAACCAAAAATAGCACGATACCAGGTAATTCATAAATCCCGCCTTATTTCCCGTCTCCATTTTCACTTATCGCTAGAATAATGTCACCCCTGCGGGGTTTAAAGGTATTTTTTTCTTATTTCACTCTCCATTCTCCATTCGCTATTCGCTATTCGCTAGAATAATGTCACCCCTGCGGGGTTTAATGGTATTTTTTTCTTATTTCACTCTCAATTCTCCATCCTCCAACTTCTGTCCTCAATTCTCCATCCTCATTCTTCCTCCAACGCTTTGTGAACGCTGTAAGTTCTCCATTTTTCGATCACCGCTTTCAGGTCATCGGGGTAATCGCTGTCGAAAAAAATATATTTTCGGGTTGATGGATGAACGAATCCCAGGGACTTGGCATGCAGCGCCTGGCGGGGCATCAGTTTAAAGCAATTCAGGATAAACTGCTTGTATTTTGTGAAAGTTGTCCCTTTCAGGATCTCATTGCCTCCATATTTCTCATCATTGAACAGGGGATGACCGATGTGTTTAAAGTGCGCACGGATCTGGTGAGTCCGCCCGGTTTCCAGGACGCACTCCACCANNGCCTTTCTCTTCCTCCTCGTAAATTTTCATCACCAGCCTGTCGCGGGGATCACGTGCAATGAAACCGGTGATCGTGCCTTCATTTTCGTGCACGTTGCCCCATACAAGTGCGACATATTTACGGTCGATGGTATGCTCGAAAAACTGTTTGGCCAGACGGATCTGTGCTATTTCATTTTTCGCGACCAGGATGATCCCGGAGGTGTCTTTGTCGATCCGGTGGACGAGATAAACCTTGGGTTCAGGTTCATCTTTGCTGGTCTCCTGGAAATGATACAACAAGGCATTCTGTAATGTGCCGGTAAAGTTGCCGTGTCCCGGGTGAACGACCATCCCGGCTTCTTTGTTAACCACCACGATATCCGGATCTTCATAAAGAATATTTATCGGAATATTTTCCGGGTAGACTTCAGTATCCCTTGGAGGATGAGGAAGTACAATGCTGATCATATCCCCCGGCTTAACCCTGTAATTGGGTTTGATCACTATTTCATTAACCAGGATGCTTCCTGCATATGCTGCGTTCTGGATACGGGTACGCGATGCATTCTCGATTTTATCTGCAAGATATTTATCGATGCGGAGAAGGCTTTGCCCTTTATCGACCAAAATCCTGAAGTGTTCGTACAATTCGGTGTTCTCGTCTGCAGTTACACTGTTTATGGTCATGAGCTGAAATTAAGTGAGAAAAAAGGATCATTTCATGATGACCAGCTTGGAGACTAAATGCTGTAATGTCATTGTGTTTTGAACTTCTATGATGTAGATCCCTGAAGGAAGTCCTGAAACATCCAAAACATCGCTTCCCTGAGAATGATAAATCTCTTGCCCGGTCAGGCCGGAGATAGTGATGATCCAGTTTTCCTTATTCAGAAGGGTCCCGGATTCATCAATCGAAATATGTACCTGTCCTGTAATGCAGGGATTCGGGAAAACCTTTATACTTCCTTTCCCTGTGGTTAAATTTGCAATCCCTAGCGGAAGCAGCTTGCCAATCACCGGCCTGACCATCGGGGCACCTGTGATCGAAGAAGCGATCCACGACCCGTTAACATTGTAGAAAAGATTTGCAGCTGAGTTATCGTAGGTGTCGAGCCCGATATTGAGATTGTCATCGGTCGTCTGAATCGTCCCAATGTAAAATGCCCCGCTGATCTTGACAGGCTGTTCAAGAAGGTAAGTGATAAACTTGTTGAGGCTGTCGGAATATTGGACTAACACCTGCCGGGAATAGATGGTATCACCTGGGAATCCGCTGTTATCGCTCCAAACGGTGAGATAGAAAAACTGTATATTGGTTGTGTCAAGGGTTTGATTGAAATAAATGCGGATGGCTCTTAAAGTATCAGGAGATTTGTTCAGCTTGAACCGGTATGCCATCGCGCTACCGGTCCCCTTGAGGCCATAACCGGCTTCCGGAGTGCCGTCATCGTAAGCATAATAGTTATAAAATTGCTGATAACCGGTAATGGTGTCGGCCAGCATGGATCCCTGGGCAAGGTCACGAACCACATGTCTTATCTCGAACAGGTTGCTGTCGGCAGAGGAAATAGGGAATGTGAAAGGCACCGGCGGATGTGCTACATATTCAAAAGCATATTGGTTATAAGGTAAAAGGTCGAAAGAAGGACTCTCATAGCTTTTGGTGAAACTGCCTCCGGGCTGGGTGACATTGTAGGAATATTTTACATTGTGTGAAACCACATCCCGGTTTGTCAGCATTATCGACAATGAATCTATCATTTCATTCGAAGGGTTATTGCTGAATTGGGTATAGGGCATTGACTGGTAATCCTTCAGCAGGGAAGGAGGTCGCTCGACAAACCTGATTTCCTGGTGGATCGTATCCTGCAGGTTCCGCCCGTAATTAAGGTAAACCTGGTCAATGTTCCATTGACAGCAGTTGCTTTGCCAGCTGGGCTCTCCGCTGGTTGCCAGGCTGACATAATTATAAAACTGCATCTGGAATTTCTTCTTGAAAAAGATTGGATCCGTGATTGGAATCATTACTCTTTGAAAATAATGGTTATTCTGCAGATAGAAACTGTCGAGTGCCATGCCCTTGACCGACCAAATGTGCGTCCATTTGTCGGGGACAATATGATGGGTCGTATCTCCGTGGAAAAGAGTGTCGTGCTTGGGTACCAGCAGATACTGGAGGACTAATGAATCGGAGGTATGTGGAGCTAAACCCCTTCCCTGGGGCTGGTAATAAAAACTCAGGTAAACCGAATCGGAAGGAGTTAATGCCCTGGGCACAGGTGAAAATATTGAATCCAGGCGAAGGTATCGGGAAGTCAGATGATCGGCAATGAATGCATCGGGGCCGGCCACTGCCTCCGGGTACATGGAGCCGCTATCGTTGATCGCATCCAGTGTAACAACGCCAAGGTCGATAGGATAAACCGGATAATCGGTGTTTACAAAACCATACCGGTCGATCCAGCGAAGGGAAGAAGGAAATACCCCGTTGGATGAAAAATCATCGTAGAATGGCAGCGTAATAGGAAGAGTGTCTCCTCCATTTCCTGACTTTAGCATTTTATTTTTCAGATACTGCGATCTGATGACCGGGTTGAATTGCAACCCCGTGATAACTTCCTGTGAGAAAAGGCCTGCACTAAGGAAGAGAAAAATACTTATGTATATAGACCGCATTATTAATTACGAATTACGAATTACGATTTACGAATAAAATTGATAATTGATTATGGGTTAGGTATTAGGTATTAGGTTGTTAAATGATTGATATTTTATATTCGCATTCTATTACTCGCCAGCTTGCCAACTCACCAGCTCGCCAACTCACCAGCTCGCCAACTACATTGAGTCCTGTTCCACCGGATTATCTTTGATCTCTGCCTGGCCTCTTGATCCCATCCCCACCGTTAGTTCGATTACCGATCCTTTATCGAGGTGCGTTCCTGCTGCGATCACTTTGCCATCGTACCGCTGCTGCTGAACTGCATCAGCATCAAAGGAAGGAATGTAAAGTATCTTTCCTGTTTTCAGTCCGCAGCTTTCCAGTGTATTAATGGCCTGGCGTAATGTAAGGAACTTAAGGTCGGGCATGCTGGTTTTTTCCGGGATAGTGGAAACGATGGTCAGGTAAATCTTCCTGTTTTCCTTCACTCTCGAATCGGGATAAGGATCCTGGTGCAATACAGTCCCTTTGGGATTCTTCAGGTCAAACACGGAATCGATCACCACAAAATCAAATGTCCCTGCTTCTTCTCCGGCCATAACCTCGTCGATATTTTTTCCGGTATAATCCGGAACAATATAGTATTTTCCGTGCTGGGTATAGATCTTTAATGCGAACAGTACGATCCATATCAGCAGGCTTATCATTACGATCATTCCCAAAAGATGTTTGAGAAATCTCTTCGAGCATAAAAAGCGGAAAAAATTCATCCTTCCGTTTTTGTTTAATTAACCGGAAAACCTTTGATTTATTGTATTTATTTACAAACCTACGGGAATTTTGTCAGATTCACAAAAACAGATTAAGAATATTGTTTATTTCACCATCATCACTTTGTCACTTTGTCACTTTGTTACTTTATAAACTTTACAAACTTTATAAACTTTACAAACTTTTGTCATAAATTTGTTCAGTTGAAAACCACAACACCTATGCTGAATGTTGCCATTGTGTGCGGAGGAGATTCCGGAGAGTATGATGTTTCTGTGAAAAGCGGAGAACAGGTTTTTCATCAGCTCGACAGGGAGAAATTTATTCCCTTCCTTGTCGGGATCAGCAAGAAAGGCTGGGTTTGCAGGATGGATGGGAAAGATGTACCGGTGGATAAAGATCATTTCACCTTCTTTCTCGATGGGAAAACGATCCGNNGATATGATCGGAATTCCATATACCTCCAGTGGCGTCACAACTTCTGCTTTGACCTTTAACAAGAGTTTTTGCAAGAAAGTCGTTGCATCAATGGGTGTCAGGACCGCGAATTCGGTTCATCTTTTCCGGCGTATGGAGGATCCGGTTTATGCCATTTGGGAAGAGATCGCATTTCCCTGTTTCGTGAAACCCAACAACGGAGGTTCCAGTGTGGGTATGTCGAAGGTGAGTAAGGTGGAGGAATTGGAAGCAGCATTGGAAAGAGCATTTCAGGAAGATGAAGAAGTACTCGTGGAGGATCTTATCCAGGGACGCGAACTTACCTGTGGTTTGGTCAGGTCTGAAGGGAAAGTGATTGCATTTCCCGTGACAGAGATCATTTCGAAAACAGATTTCTTCGATTATGAAGCAAAATACAAGGAAGGACTGGCAGAAGAAGTAGTTCCGGCCAATATCCCGGAAGATGTTTCTGAAAAATGCAGGAACATTTCCATAGGCCTTTATGAAAAATTGAATTGCCGTGGGGTGGTCAGGTTCGATTACATTTACAGCAACTATGAATTTTATTTCCTGGAAGTGAATACGGTTCCCGGATTATCCGAACAAAGTATCGTTCCGAAAATGGCCCGCGCATACGGATGGACGATGACGGAATTGTTTACCAGGATGATTGAAGAATGCCTTGTTGTTTAACCTCACCCCCCGTAGGGGTGACTAAAAAGTATTTTTTTACCGCAGAGGCGCAAAGGCGCAGAGAAATAATTTATTGAAATTGAATTCTTTGCGTCTCCGCGTCTCTGCGGTTCTAAAGAAAAACCTTACTTATTAGTCAACCCCTGAAGGGGGAGAGGTGATTGGGGTTACTTCCTCTGAGCCAGCTCAGGATACATACTAATTCAATCATGGCAGAAAAACTTCTTTTCGCAACAAATAATCTTCATAAACTCAGGGAAGTTCAGGAGATCATGGGGAATTCATTCAGTATTTT
>PLMO01000048.1:3351-6985 GCA_003142515.1 Bacteroidales bacterium | reverse complement strand
GGCCTGGAGGAATTGTTCTACCAATGGCTCCGTAAGATGTTCACGTGAGAAAACCCCCAGTTGCTGCGCGAAATAGGGCTGGGAAACATAACGGATGCCCAATTTCCGGTTCTGTGGCAAAGGAAACACCGTTTCATAATCGTTCATTTCAAGTGCATCCCACCCGGGAGATACAATGTCAAGAAACCACGAAAAAGCATACGGCCTCCGGTTCACAGAATTCAGGATACATTCATCCCATTTCTGTTTATCAATCTCATTATGTTTTCTGTAGCTGATCATTCAATCTTCCTCATGCCAGAGGTATATGAAAGGAGGTCTTCGTATACCTTTCGCCATCCTTCCCATCGACCGGTTTCATCAAAACTTTCGTTATGCCATACACTGACAAACTCGCCTTTTACAGCCTTTATTGTATCCACAAATGACCTGCTCAACAGGATGGCCTCTTCAGGAGATAGTTTGAAATAATCTTTAAGTGTCACATCCATCAGGGCAACCGGATGAAGCATCAGTGGCTCTGACCGGTTGCTGACAAGATCAAAGAAAGGAAAGGGATCTGCAATACCTGCCCTGAACCCTGGATTGGAAGCATACCCGAGAGAATAGTCATCGGTGATCCCATGCCTGATAAGGTTATGATAGGATCCAGGGAAGGTCACCTTAAGAAAGTGCTGGCGGCTTGTAGCTATTTCATGGCCAAGGACTTTAGAAAGGCCCCTGATCTCCGAATGAAGAACTTTGGGGTGCTTGCCCGATGTGAGGGAAGGATGTATTCCCATGGTCCCCGAATCATCAAGGCTGCGAAGAAGCCGGTGGAAGGTGCGGCCAGATAGAGTTACATTGTTATCATCCCTGCCATAATTGGCAAACAATACAAAATAGAGAGGATTCAAACCAGCACGCCTATGGATCTCCCGGATAAAATCATATTGGTCATTGGGATCCTTCTGAAGACCCAGCAGCACATTCGTACGGTGTGCCAGCTTCTTAAGGTTTCCTTCCATCAGCGACTTTCCATAACCACTGAGGGTCCGTATAAAGGTGCGTTGTTTATAGGCATAGGCATGATCAATATCAATGGTGGGAATAAAACGGAAGTTTTTTTCACGGAACTGTATTGATGGATAAGCCACCCTGATATGATTATTCAGGAGATCTGTCCATAAGTTCACGACGGGAATCGTTAAGAAATTTCCGGCTGTGGCAATGCTGTCGGAAGCCCTGAACCTCCCAAACCGGTCGGGAATAAAGGAAAGATATTCTTCGTACCGTGTAACCATGTAGAAAGCAGCTGCAAACATGTCAAAAGGAAAGGCCGAACGGTCATCATGGACAGGGAAAAATGCCGGATAATTTTTAAAGGTGAAGAGCTCGAGGGTTTGTGGATTTACCGACTTCTCCATAAGCAGGCCACAGGAACGGATAAATATACCTTCTCCCGAAGATTCCGGAGCATATTCAAGGCGGGGGCCGGTATAAGAAAAATATTCTTCGCGACGGTCTGTCAAGATCATTTCTACACCCATCAAATCCCTCAACAGTAGGGTAAAAATGTATTCTGCCCGTGTCGAAAGCTGTGGAAGGTAAACCATTAACTTTTCCATAGATTGTTTCCTGAAGCCAAAGTACGAAAAAAATCATCAGGAAGCCCGACTGCAAATGAAACAAGAAAAATTTTTGTATCTTTGATTCCACATAAAGTAAATCTGCCGTAATTTTTATGGAGAATTTCATTGTATCTGCCCGCAAGTACCGTCCACAAACCTTTGATATGGTTGTGGGGCAGAAATCCATCACAAATACCCTGAAAAACGCCATCCGGAATAACCAGTTGGCGCAGGCGTTTCTGTTCTGCGGACCAAGAGGAGTCGGAAAAACCACCTGTGCACGAATCCTGGCAAAGACGATCAATTGTGATAACCTTTCCCCGGCCATGGAAGCATGCAATAAATGTCAATCCTGTGTTTCCTTTGATGAAAATGCTTCATTTAATATATATGAACTTGACGGCGCTTCGAACAACTCAGTAGATGAGATCAGGAACCTGGTAGATAAGGTAAGGATTCCGCCCCAGGTGGGAAAATACAAGGTTTACATCATTGATGAAGTCCATATGCTCTCGGCCTCCGCTTTCAATGCATTTCTCAAGACCCTGGAGGAACCGCCTGCCTATGTAAAATTCATCCTTGCAACCACAGAAAAACACAAGATCATACCCACTATACTTTCACGCTGCCAGATTTTCGACTTCAAACGGATCACAGTGGAAGATATCGTCGGGCACTTGAATTATGTTGCCGAGAATGAAGGAATCACTGCAGAGGAAGATGCTCTTCATATCATTGCTCAGAAAGCAGATGGAGCCATGCGTGATGCCCTCTCGATTTTCGATCAGCTGGTTAGTTTTGCCGGCCATAACCTCACCTACGAAACCGTCCTGGAAAACCTGAATGTGCTGGATTATGAATATTTTTTCAACATCACCGGGCATATCCTGAGTGGAGATATTTCCTCCACCCTGCTTACGATCAATGAGATCCTCGATAAAGGCTTTGAGGGTCAGCATTTCCTGATCGGTTTCGGCGAACATATCAGGAACCTGCTGGTATGCAAAGATCCTGTCACTGTTAAGTTACTTGAAACAGCCCCAACCATCCGGAACCGTTACCTGGAACAATCGACCCTCTGCCCTGTGGATTTTCTTCTGAAGGTATTGGAAATAAACAACAAATGCGATCTCAACTACAAGATCAGTAACAACAAACGCCTGCACCTCGAACTGGCCCTGATGCAGATGTGTATCATACTCAAAAATACTGAAAAAAAAACGCCTGATCCTATACCCGCATCCCCGCCAAAAACTTCAGAACCTGTAAAACCGAAGGAATCAAAAGCCTTTCCCGGAACCTTGTCGATCAAAGACATGACTTCTTCTCAGCAAAAGGAGACAGAAAAAAAACCATCCCGGGCCGAGGAGAAAACGGGGGAATATGTTACTATAACCTCTTTCACCCTTGAAGAATTGGAAACCGCATGGGACCAGTTCAGCGAATCTTTACGCAGTTCGATGCCGCCTTTGTCAACAACACTGAAGAAACACCGCCCGGTATTGAAAGAAGATTTCCTGATTGAATTTTGTGTGGATAATAAAGTATTGGCTGAAGATTTAAACCAGAAGCAGAATGACCTTCTGAAATTCCTGATATCAAAGCTGAACAATCCGAAGATCCATCTTCAGATCATTGTACCTGATCATCCCATTGGATTAAAGCCTTACACCGACCGTGAAAAATTCGGTAGGATGGCGGAGAAAAATCCAGGACTACTGGGTTTGCGGGAACAACTGGACCTGGAGATAGACAGCTAAGGTAAAAGTACAATTTACGATTTACGATTTACGATTTACGGAGACACCTTTCACATCAAATATTCCATTAACTACCCGGACTGTTTATTGCATCGGCGAAACGGTGCTTGATATTATTTTCAGCAACGACCAGCCGGTAGCTGCGAAACCCGGTGGTTCCATGTTGAATACCGCTCTTTCACTGGGACGTGCGGGAATCCGCGTTGAGTTCATCAGTGAAATTTCCGTCGATCAACCCGGTGAAATAATCGTCAGGTTCCTTCA
>PLMO01000048.1:0-3281 GCA_003142515.1 Bacteroidales bacterium | reverse complement strand
AGCTATTCTTTCCGCTGCCAGGAAAAAAAATGCCCTGATCCTTTACGATCCCAACTTTCGCCGACCTCACCTTGATGAACTTTCACGGGTAATGCCCCGCATCGCAGAGAATATTTCCTATGCCGATATCATAAGGGGATCGGATGAAGATTTTCTTCATATTTTTGCAGTCCGGGAACCCCGGGATGCTTATGCAAGGATCCGGACAAGGGCTAACCAGGTGCTGATTTATACCCGTTCGAACCAACCTGTCAGCATCCTGACGGGGAAGCAGGCGATTTCTGTCGCGGTACCCAAAATCGAACCGGTGAGTACGATCGGGGCAGGAGATTCGTTTAATGCAGGACTGATCTATGGATTCATTACGATGGGGATCGATCGTGAAAAGATTCCTATTCTGTCTGCAAGTGATTGGGAGTGGATTGCCGGGAATGCAATCCGGTTTTCGCAAAATGTGTGCATGAGCCTTGACAATTATATTTCGCATGATTTCTTAATTTCTTTGGGAAAATGATTTCAGCATTGTCGCGGTTAATTTTACGGTTACTCGGTTGGCACACGAACGCTGTTTTGCCTGAAGGTGTCGTTAAAGTCATTATGATCGTTGCTCCCCATACCAGTTATTGGGATTTTGTCGTTGGTCGCATGACCTTCTGGTCATCAAAGCTACAGATACGGGTTTTGATAAAAAAAGAGGCATTTGTTTTCCCTTTGGGTTGGTTTCTTCGCCGGCTGGGTGGGGTACCGGTTGCCCGGGGGCATAAAAACAACCTGGTTGAGCAGGCAGCCGACCTCTTTCAAAAAAGTCCGACCATGGTTATGGTTATTACACCTGAAGGGACACGACGCAAAGTACGCCATTGGAAGAAGGGGTTTTATTACATTGCAATGGCAGCAAAGGTTCCGATTGCGCTTGCATTTATCGATTACGCAACAAAAACCGGCGGCATCGGTCCGCTCTTTTATCCTACCGGGGATTATGAAAAGGATATGGCAGTCATTATGGATTTCTACCGGGATAAAAAAGGCCTCCACCCCGAACAATTCAACCTAAGCATCTTTCAGAAACAAAAATAACCCATAAAGACATCCAAAGCATCCATCACTACCTTTCTCGAAACGCGTTAGCTGGCGATTGCCGGTGTATCCAGGGATCAAAAAAAATCGGCTATGCAGTTCTCAAGAAGTTGAAAGAAATTGGATTTGACCTCTACCTTATCCACGCGGATACCGATATCCTTCATGGGCAACTCTGTTACCGTAATATCTCTCTTCTTCCCGGCGATATCGATGGATTGCTGATCATAATACCAAAAACCGAAACCCTCGGTGTTGTTGAAGAAGCCGTAAAAAAAGGGATCCCAAACATATGGATCCAGCAGATGTCTGAAACCCCTGAATCTATCGAATATGCTATTAGTAATAAGGTTAACCTGGTCACCGGACAATGTATCCTTATGTTTGCATAACCGGTCGAAGGATTTCACAAATTTCACCAGAACCTTAAAAAATTGTTTGGCAGACTGCCAAAGTAAATGATTTAATCCAAGACTAATATCTCCTAAGGCATAAAAAAAGGCGTATTGAGCATACACCCTGTTGTTGGTGGGAGTTACTGGATTCCACGCCTGCCGCGGGCAGGGAACCAGTGACCCTCTGCTTGCGGCAATACAAAAATTTATTCTATTGGTTTATTACGGCAGGAATTATCCCGTTTGGCTTATCTGTTCCAATAAATTCATATTGACAATTGTTATTGATCGCCCTTTAAGGTCAATAATCCCTTCAGACTTGAATTTTAAAAGAACCCTTGTGGCACTTTCCCTGGAAACCCCGATGAGGTCAGCAAGTTCCTGCCGCGAAAAGGGCAAATCAAACTGATTTGTTTCGTAAATGATTTTTGAAAAATATAAGATCGCATCCGCAACACGTCCAAATATCTTCTTTTGCGACCGGTGCAAAAAACGATTGATGTTGTTTAAGCTATCCCGGCTTGTAGAGACAAGAATCTCATAGGCAAAATTTCCATTCTCCCGAACAAGACTATTAAACTTATTAATATCGATATAACATATTTTACAATCTTCCAGTGCTGCATAGGAATAATGATTTATCCTGTCACCAAATAAGGAAGGTAATCCCAGATAGGTGTGCTTTTTTACAATTTGTAAAATTTGTTCCTTCTCTCCCGAATGTTTAATATATTCCTTTGCTAAGCCAGTCTTTAGATAAATAATATGAGATGTCAGCGAACCTTCATGCAAAATCACCTCTCCTTTTTTTAAAAAACTTTCCTGGCTGTTGGAAGCGACCAGTTCTAATTGTTTAGAATTAAGAACTGCTGCTGCGCAGGAAATGTCTTTACAGTCATGACATGTATTTTCTGTTTTTATTACCCCGGAAACCATATCAAGTTGAATTGAAGCAAAGAATTAATTGTCTTTGAGCATGCAAAGTTGCAAAAAAAACACGTATCGGAATGTGATAATTGTCACAAATATTGCACAAATAAACCATATGTCCTTTTAGTAAGAGTCACATTCAATAATAGGAAGTATCACATTATGTTGATCATATTCAAAATTTAAGATGTTTAATTTTGTATATTCAAATCTTCTACTCAAATTGACTAAAACCGGAAAAGAAATGAAAATAGCAATACCAACAGAAGATGGATATACAATAAATCAGTATTTAACACCAGCCAAAGGTTTCCTGATATCGACCATTCAATTTGGCGAAGTTGTTGAGCAGGAAATGCGATGGAATCTGAATAACGAAATCCCGACATCAGAAGATGAATCTTATAAGACTCTTGTTGACTGCAATAAAGTAATAGTCAGAGAAATCGAATTGAATCAAAGCGATTTTCTGCAATTGCAGAAAATAGATGTTATAAAAACTGATGAAACAATAATTACGAAAGTGCTAATGCAATATATGAAGACCGTCATGCAGAAAGAATCGGATACATGTTGTTCCCCTTGATAAAAGGGAAATATTTCCCGACTCCATTTCATCATTTCTCAATTTATCTGATTCCGACCAATCGATGCTGACGCTCCCAAAAGATCTACACCCAAAAACAACATCCAGGGACATCATGGACCTTGAAAAATACTTTAAGGTGTTCCGGGAAAATACGATTGGCTACAATCATCGTTATGAGACCCCTTATGGCCAGAAAACAATGCTCTATGCGGATTGGATCGCCAGTGGCAGGTTATATCTTCCGATAGAAAAAACGATGATAAATTTAATCGGGCCATTCATTGGGAATA
>PLMO01000037.1 GCA_003142515.1 Bacteroidales bacterium | reverse complement strand
GGAAAACTTCAAATCAAACTTGGCAAAACCAAAGAAGAATTGCACAAGATTATCGAAGCGCTTTAACAAATCCCGACATTTATAGCTATATTTGACTTGTTGCATTAAGTATGAAATTAATATTGACCCCCCCGCTAATTGCGGGGAAAAAAAATGACGGCACCCGTGTTCCGCCAAACCACAACGGTGGTTGAAAAAAGTGAAATGCCAACTTTGATTCGAAGTTGGCATTTCCATTATGGACGGAAAGGGGTTGGGGTTATTATTGATTCGCAGACACCCTGATATATTCCAATTCTTGCATATAACCTTTCTGGCGCAACATCTTCCTTTGGCAATGATTGCAATCGATCATTCCTAAAACACCTTCTTGATGCCGTGGCAGGGCTTATTTTGTTTTACAGGCTTTCCCTGCCACATCCTTACGACCAATTAAATTGTAAGTATCTCTGGGCTTAATTTGGGTTTTAAAGGTAAAAACACTTTTTACTGTTGGTTTTTTACAGTAAAAACATACTTTTGCATAGAAAAACTCATTCAATATGAAAACAAAAATTTGGTTTTACCTTTTCGCTGTAATGACAGTATTTTTAATGGTTATAAACAGTTGCACAAAAAAAGAGTCAACAGAAACAACCCCAACGAATACTAACCCTTATGCAATGTTCCAATATACCATTAAATCGAACGGAATTGTTTCGTTTACCAATACTTCCACAAATGCGACATCCTATTTGTGGAATTTTGGCGATTCAACCACATCTACCACAACAGTGATGAGTTTCGACCATCAATATCTTCGGAACGGAACCTACAAAGCAACCCTTATTGCTTATGGAAATGGGAAATCAGCAGGCGCTTACGCGGATCTGACAATTACTTCCGTAATTGGGAATGTTCCGACAGTTGTAACCAATCCCATTACAAACATCACGCAAACTATGGCGACTTCAGGGGGCAATGTGACCTCTGATGGCGGTTCCACCGTGACGGCTCGCGGGGTATGTTGGAGCACGGCACAAAATCCCACCATCAATGATAATAAAACCACCGATAGCAGTGGAACAGGTAGTTTTACCAGCAAAATCACAGGGCTGGCAGCGAGTACCCCCTATTATGTTCGGGCTTATGCGACAAATAGTACTGGAACGGGTTATGGGAGTCAGATGAGCTTTACAACATCTTCAGGAGCCTTCACTAATGGCTACCAGGGGGGCGACGGTAAGAATCAACAATACTATGTGCGTGCAATTAGGGCTTTTAACTCTTCAACATACTCCTTCATCCTTTGGCGACCAAGCCCCATCAATCTTCCCTGAAAAGCCTTTGCTAAGCCCGAAATGGGGCTTATTTCACAAAAGTTCGGCACCCCTATAGCGCCAATGATATCATTGCAGCGTTAATACAAGGATGGCGGGGATGTCAGGAGGGCAACCAGAATGCCATTTGTGAGCCATTACTTGCTTTCCCTTCCTTTTTTGCCTAAATTGCAGCCTTTTAAACCAAACTGTTATGAAAGCAAAGGGTTTACTTTTTATTAGTATTATACTAATCCCAATGGTGATGAGTGCACAGAATAGCTATTGGTTTCAGAAGGGGCGTGATTCAAAAGACCCGAAGAAACAAATTGAATATTTCACAAAAAGCATTGAAAAAGAAGGGGCAACCGCTAAAGCTTACAACAGCCGCGGAACTGCAAAAGATAAACTAAAGGATTATCAGGGAGCCATTGCCGATTATTCCAAAGCAATTGAGATTGATGCGAAATTTGCTGATGCATACAACAACCGCGGAAGTGTAAGAAAAAACCTTCAGGATTATCAGGGTGCCATTGCAGATTTAAACGAATATATTTCATTAAAGCCTAATAATCCTTATGGTTATAATAGCCGTGGTTTTTTTTACTTGATATTAGCAGAGTATGCTCAGGCTATTGCTGACCTCAATAAAGCGAGCAGTTTAAAATCCGATTATTCTTCCGCCTATGCCAACCTTGGCTATGTTTATATGCAGCAGGGAAAGACTGAAATGGCGATTGATAAATTTAACCAATGCTTGAAGATTGATAGAAAATCAATTTCTGCCAACTTGGATTTTGCCATCATTTACTACCTGAAAGGTAACTTGCAAGAATCCAAAAAGTATTTGCGTATTGCCAAATCCATTGAACCACGCTTATCCAAAGGTATCGATGGAATTAATGAGCTCGAAAAGGAAGGGTATTTCTGGACGGATAAGGACAAGGAAACCCTGAAGAAGATGTTCGAAGAGCTAAAATGATAATCACATTCCCCCAGCCAATTCAGCACCTTCTCCCTTTTCCTGAACACCCTGTGGTTTGATTTGCCCGTCAGCCGCAGCATAGCCCTGAACGCCATAGACCTAAAGAAACCCAGCCCCACCAGAGCGATAAATTTAATTCACTGGTATATCCATCTGGGAACTTTTCAGTGATAAACCTACAAATTTCCCTCCTGTCCACTTGCCGCCCATAGGAACAGTCTCCTGCACATCGCTGAACTGCCGCAGAACCCGGATAAGGCTTTTCTCAAGTTTTTCGTATGTGGCAAGATCAGAAGCCGTTTCAATAGCTTCAATGATTTCAAGACCTTCAAAATCACGGTTGATCATGCGGATGCCGATATCAATGAATGAAATTTCATAGGCATCCGAACGGATCTGGATGATCACACCTTTCCCGAACTGGGAATGTTTTACTCTTGAGCCGATGCCCAGTATTACTTCTGTCATGACATATGATTTTAAGGCAACTTTCTATAACATATTACGAATGAAATCACAGCCAAAATATGACTTCTGAAGCTTATTTGATCTCTGTCTTATCCTTATAACCATCAAGGATTTTTTTAGCTTTGTTGACCTCTTCGTAATTTCCATGGGCAATTACCTGAAAACCTTTCTCCTCAAGATGTTCTTGGTATTTTAAAACAGCGTGGCTTTTGATTACGAGGATGGCAAGAAGCGTAAAAATACCCCCGCCTGCAATGCCAAGGGAAAAACCGGCCAATGCACCTAACACGACACCTATTCCGAAAAGAAATCCCAATCCGGGAATTGCAAATATTTTCACCCCGGTGAATATTCCCAAAATGGGTCCAAGGATAGCACCAACAATTGCTGGTGTATTCTTAGTCCATCTATTATGCTTAACATGCATGAGGTCATCTATGATCACGGCCTTCCCGATAAGGGAAATCTGTTGAACAGGATATCCGGCGCGTTTTAGCTCTTCGACTGCTTCGATTGCTTTTTCATGGGTAGCATATACCCCTACTATGGTATTCATGGCGTGTGCTATTTTAAATTAAAAAGTATATAGACTCTCCCTGAACTAATCAGGAAGAATAGGTATCCATTTTATTTACTAAATACATTTCAAAATTAGGTTCAATTAAACCTATTAGCATTACATGATTTATGAAATAAGTTACATCATTCACATATTATTAAGCACTTTGCATCCATTTTGATTATTCAAAATCTAATGGTAATAAAATTAAAAAAGGCTGGTCTGGGTCCTTTTTAAAATTGGTCTAATAATGTGTACTTGTGACTGGTCTTTTCATTCAGGTTATTGGAAAGGATTATTATGATTTATTTATCAGCAGAATAAACTTTAACTAATTTTTTTATCAAAGTTGCCGGGCTATAGATTCCATTTCAAAAGGGTTGCCATGCCCGGGATAGATCGTTTTGATATTCATCTTTTTTAATCTGGCAATACTGTTTTTCAATTGCGCGGAATTTTCAATATAAGTTGCTATGTCAGGTTTTCTCCTATTTGTAAATGTATCTCCTGCGAATAAAATTCCATCATCCGTTATTATGCCTATTGAACCTCTTGTATGTCCCGGAATATGCACTATTGAGGCATTGAAACCATATTCGTTTAAATTTTGTCCGTCAGTTATAAAGATATCCGGTTTGAATTTATCAAAAGTAAATTTTCTTCTTTGTAGTCTTCTTAGTACGGAAAATATTTTGGCTGCTAAAGTTCTTACTTTCCGTTTCAAGAAAACACCCTGTTCCACCATTAATGAATCATCTTTATGCATAGCTATTTTGCATTTGTAATTTTCCTGTAGCTTTGAACAATTTCCTGTATGGTCAAAGTCGCCGTGTGTTATAAGGACAAGTTTTAATTTGTCTGGCAAACAGCCAGCAGACATTAATTCACTTTCCAATTTTTCCCAATGCATAGCCAAACCAGTATCAATTAAAACAAATCCTTTCTCTACCTTTACCAAAAAAGCATTTACAAAGGCCATATGAATAATTGTAATATCATCTTTTTTCATTGGATACAGGTTTTAATTCTTTTGATATTATTAAGTTTATGTTAAACTTTCATTTTCCCAAGATTCTCAGTGATACATGACAATAGTTCTGCCGGGATGCCAACAAAAACTTCTTCGTCTTTGATTTTCATATAGTTTCTTGCACCATGGTCGCCAAAACTGTAAACAACCTCTCCGGTCAGAAAAGGGGCTGCCACAATTGACGAACATATAGGTGGTCCTGTCATACCCAACGTTCTTTTACCTGATTCGTAAGCGAATGCCTCTGCTATTAGCATTCCCTGCTTCGCATTACAGATCAGAACCACGACATCCGGCTCAAATGGTACTTTATCCAACGGTGAAAAAGAAACAACTTTAACAGTTCCATATTCTATTCTCGGATTCGAGTTGGTAAATCTCCTTGCAGCTCTTTTGGAGCCGAAGAGACCCATTTTTGAAAGGAACTCTCCTGTTTTAATACTTTCCCTCATTTCTTTCATTCCACAGCTACCGGAACCCCCATCACATTGATGGTTATCGGATGTTGTATAAAAGATTTCACCATTAAATCTGACTTTGTCAAGCATTTGACACAGTCTCATCTCTCCTTTCATTTGTTTAACACCCTTGGGTGCTTCGGTTGAAAAAGAAATGGCAATTGGTGAGCTTACGAATTTTAATGAACTCTTTATAATATTTGAAGATTCGACATATTTTTGCATACAAACTCCTCCTTCTTTTTTACATCATTTTTTCATTTTGGTATTTAACTCTTCCGATTTCTTTTCCATAAACGCATAATTTACAATATGAGAAACGGATTTACCTCCGATTTCTATTGTTTTTAACTCAATTATGTCAAAGTATGAATTGAAAAGGTCATTTAACTCCTCTTCAGAAGAAAAATACAACACAGTACCCAAATGAGTATTCCTAAATTTTCCTGAACCGCCAAACTGCGCGTCTTTCTCGTTGAAACAAACCGATAAATATTTACCTCCCGGATTAAGAACTCCATATACGTTTTGAATAAATTTCTTCCTTTTCTCAGGGAAAATATGATGTAGTACCTCCCAATCATAAGCAAAGTCAAATGTTTTCTTGACGACATTCACTAAATCATCAACTACATCAGTAACAAGAAAATTGCACTTAACCTTTTTTTTCTTCGCATTTTCCTTTGCAAACTTTATCGCCATTGGCGAAATATCAACACCTGTAACATTAAATCCTTTATGAGCGAAATAAATGGCATAATTGCCAGCACCACAGCCTAAATCTATAACCTCACAGGGAAGTACTTTCCCACTCTCGACCAATTGAACCAATACTTCCGGGGGAGTCTCAATATTCCAAGGAATCTCTATTAATGGAACATTTCTGTATATCTCATCGGGTTCAACTTGTTTCATGGTATCATATGTTTATGATTTCTGCTATATAAACTTGTATCCATTTCTCAAGCTTATTGTATCCAATAAGAGATCAGTTTGAAAACTTAATAACTTTTCAAAAGTCATGTAAATTTACAAACTATTGAATTAGGAAAGTAGTTTCAATTCTCTATTGGAGAAACCGGAGTATCTGACCACCTCTCGCCGGTTGCGGTTGGCCACCTCAACCGATTATCAATCAATTCTCAGGGATGATCAATTATAATCGGCCTGGGATGGTCAAGACGATCGGCCTTTCCATCAGATGTTAATAATCAGATGATAAGATTTAAAAATCACGTATATAAAATTTTAAAAAACCCTTTACCTTTATCGGAACCTTAAAAACAAAATGTATGGCAAAAACAGTAAAAAAAGTTGTCAAGAAAGCCGCTCCCAAGGCAGCAGCCAAGAAAGCGGTAGCAGCCAAAAAAGCAACGCCAGCAAAAGTTGTCAAAAAAACCGCTCCCAAAGCAGCAGTCAAGAGAGCGGTAGCATCCCAAAAAGCAGCACCTGCAAAAGTTGTTAAGAAAGCCGCGCCCAAGGTAGTAGTTAAGAAAGCTGTAGCAGCCAGAAAAGCAACGCCTGCAAAAGTTGTCAAGAAAGCCGCTCCTCAAAAAGCAGTCAATAAAACTGCGACTAAAAAATAGTATAAGGATTGCATGGTTTAGAGAATAAGCCTTCCCTGCCTGCGGGCAAGTGGTTACAACTTTGAGCAGTAAAGGGATCAACAAGTGGACAGGAGATCGAAATCGGTTTCCTGTTTTTTTTCGACCCCTGGAACCTTTCCTATGTAGCTACAAAATGACTGGTACCTGACTTGTTGCCCGCATCAATCGCCAGCCTTTGACCCAATAAAAACCAGGAGAATAAAAAGTTCTGGATTGGGGAATCCAGAACCGTATATCGCAAGAAGATAATTCGATTTCCGGGATTAGCCTGATAACAACATTCTTACCGGTTTATTTTTTGAGTACCGGCATTTTAGCTGAATCGCACGCCATGCGTTTAGGGCAGCATTTCATCATACTGTCGTGCGACATACATCCTGGTTTTTTGGAACACATTCCTTTGTCCATGCCTGGTGGGCAGCAAAAACCACCCTGCATTCCAGGATTACAATTTTTCATCATCATCTCATGCTGGCAATTGGACTGACCAGGAAAACCATGATGTGTCATTTTACAAATGCTACCTCCTATAAAGCCAATGAAAAGGATGAATCCTACTACGATAAAGAACCAGGAGATAAAGGCAAAGAATTTGCCGGCCATGTCTTTTCGGAATTTTGCAAGCAACAGGGTACCTGCAAGAATAGATAGCAATGAGATGGCTAAAAGATGCATAATTTGAAGTATTAAGACTGACTACTCTTTTTTCGGTTTTCGCCGTTCCCGTTTAGTTTACAGCTCTTTATAAATGAAAAGCTCGTAAACCCGTACAAATATAAGACATTTTCTGCGTTTGACATTTTTTTCAGCGACTGTATATCATAATATGATATTTTCTTTATCTTTATTCTTTAATTTACGGATCCGTCAGTTCTTTTGATAAGATTGGCGGGATGATTAAAAAAATGTTTGCATTATGGATAACAAGTATGAAAACCTGGTGAAGGAAATCTTTGCTCTTGCCGGGATTAATATAAACGGCACAAATCCTTGGGATATAAGGGTTCATAACAGCGGGTTCTACAAGCGAGCCTTTACAGAAGCTGAACTGGGGGTCGGGGAATCATACATGGACGGCTGGTGGGATGCGGAACAGGTTGATGAAATGATCTTCAGAATCAACAGGGTGCATCTGGAAAACAAAGTCAGGCCAAAACTTTTAATTGCGATGAAAATACTGGCTGCAAAACATTTCGACCTGCAATCAAAGAAAAAAGCGTTCGTGCTTGGGGAAAAGCATTACGACCTGGGAAACGATCTTTTTCAGTATATGCTGGATAAGCGGATGAATTACAGTTGTGCCTTCTGGAAAGATGCTGTGAACCTGGATGATGCCCAGGAAAACAAACTGGAACTTATATGTCGTAAACTCAATCTCAGTCCAGGGATGCGGGTGCTCGATATCGGTTGCGGATGGGGTTCATTCGGGAAATATGCCGCTGAAAAATTCCAGACTGAAATTGTCGGAATTACAGTATCAGTTAAGCAAGCTGAACTTGGAAGAAAATTATGCCAGGGCCTACCGGTGGAGTTCCGCCTGATGGACTACCGCGAACTGGATCAGCGTGAAAAGTTCGACAGGATCATATCTGTGGGGATGTTTGAGCATGTTGGCTATAAAAATTACAGGACTTTTTTCAAGGTTGCCGCAGGTTGCCTCAGGGATGACGGTCTGTTTTTACTTCATACCATAGGAAATTCAGTCTCGGTAAAGATGACCGACCTCTGGACAAAAAAATATATTTTCCCGACAGGCATGATCCCATCCATAGCCCAGATTGGCAAAGCAATTGAAAACATTTTCATCGTGGAAGACCTGCATAATTTCGGCGCCGACTATGATAAAACACTGATGGCATGGCACCGCAATTTTGTTGAAAATTGGGGTTATCTGAAGGACAAATATTCTGAACGGTTTTTCAGGATGTGGGTTTTTTATTTACTTTCAGCCGCCGGCAGCTTCAGGTCAAGAGTGTCTGACCAGTTATGGCAGATCGTATTTTCAAAACATGGGATCCCCGGCGGGTATCATTCCATACGGTAATCAGTTTATTCAAATTTCCCTTTTTTTTATTTCACCTTTGACTTCACTTCTTCCACAAACTCTTTGCAGGGTTTGAATGCCGGAACATTGTGTGCCGGTATGGTCACAGAAGTGTTTTTGGTAATATTCCTACCGATTTTTTCGGCTCTTTTCTTTAAAATGAAACTCCCGAACCCCCTCAGATAGACGTTTTCCCCTTTTATCATTGAACCTTTAATAGTCTCCATCAATGATTCAACGATAACCAGTACGGCTACTTTTTCAATCCCTGTCTTGATTACGATTTCGTTAACGATTTCTGCTTTGGTCATATTCTATAGGTTTATTATTTGTATTATTGTGTATCCCGAAAGGTTAAATCTCATAAAGTTTTGAACCCTTCACGAGTATTATACCTGGGAAGGGATTCTTACTTTAAATTGTTAAAGGAACTTTAAGAACTTTACAAACTCAATTCGTAATTCGTAATTCATAATTCATAATTCATAATTCATAATTTGAAGAAGGTGGGATGTGGGAGATTTGAACTCCCGACCTCATGCGTGTGAAGCATGCACTCTGAACCAACTGAGCTAACATCCCAAGGCAGTGCGAAGATATAAAGAAATTTTTATAATCCTATCTTCCCGGCAACCGGCAGCATCGCTTCTATCGCCAGGGCAGCGAATTCGTCGATCGGGATACTGATCTTCTCACATTCCATGATAGTTTCGCGGTTCACGGAGGCGGCAAACATTTTTTCCTTCATGCGCTTCACCACCGATTTCGGTTTTACGCTGGTGAGTTTTCGGTCGGGATAGACATAGGTGGTAGCGAAGATCAACCCCGTTATTGTTTCCCCTGCTGCAAGTGCATGCTGGAATTTCGTGGTACGCTCTTTTCCTGCAGAAACCTCGTTATGCATTCGGATGGCATCCAGAATACCGGGATCGACCTCGTACGATTTCAGTAATTCCTCTGTTTGCGTACCATGAACGGCAGGCTCGGCATGGGTGATTTCCACATCCAGGTCGTGCAGAAGTCCGGCCAGCGCCCATTTTTCCTCATCTTCCCCAAGCCGTTGCGCCAGTCCACGCATCACCGCCTCCGAAGCGAGGCAATGGAAAATCATTTTTTCATTTTTAACATGATGATGGAGAAGTTCGAGGGCTTTTTCGTGCGTTAGTAACATGTTTGGTGTTTTTCAGAGATTACAAAGTTACAAAGTTACCACCTCTCCACCTCGTCAGCTGAAAATTTGTACTTTTACTGAACCTGAAACGGAATTTCCCGATGCGATATCTCCTCTTGTCGGTCCTGATAGAATTATCGGTGCTCATTGTGAATGCACAGAATGATGTTGATACCACCATCCTCGTCGGCAGCGTTCCGGTGGATTTCCGTTTTCCCCGCGGTCCCTCCGGGGGCGTCATCCTTGTGTTTCCCGGCTGGAATTTCAGCCGGACAGATATCTGCATTAAATCCGGTTTTTGCACTAAAGCCATGAAACAGGGATATATCCTGGTTCTCCCGGAGATGCTGAAAAGTGTCTATTCTTCCGCAATTTTCCCGGAAACGCGGGCCGACTGGAGGCGCTATCCAACCTTGCACTGGATCACCGACACACTGATTCCTTTCTGCCGGAAGCAATTTCATATTTTTAATGAGGGAGGGAAAAATTTCCTCTACGGGATATCAACAGGAGCGAGGGGAGTAGTATTGGTTGCCGAGAACACCGGTAGCTTATTCCTGGCCGGCGCGGCCTTGTCGGGTGATTATGATCAGACAAGCATGCCGGCCGACCGGCTGATGGCAGGAACCTATGGCCCCTATGATCAATTTAAAGACCGCTGGGAAGGCCCCGATAATCCCAGCCTTCGTTCAAACCGCCTGAAAATTCCCCTTTACCTTGCACATGGGAAACGTGATGCTGTTGTGCCCTGCCAGCAAACCATCGACTTTTCCCGGAAAATTACAACGGAAGATCCCGGGAGAGGACATATCCTTCATTTGTGCGATACCTGCGGGCATAATTACGCATTCTGGAACTCACAGACTGATGATGTCTTTTTATTTTTCAAGAAAAACGGGAAAGGCAGGTGACCTTTAGGCGCTGCCTGCACGCGTAACACTTTGCACTTCCTTTAATTTAAGTAATTTTTTCATGACCTCATCAAGGCGAACCGTGCTGTTAACGAGAATGCCGATCTCACAGGTGTAGGAATCGTCGGGATGGGTCTTCACCCGTGTTGAACGTACACTGACTTTCATCTCGTTCGTCAACAGTTTTGTTAACTTAGTGACTATGTCCTTGCTGAATTTCCCGGTTACGACCAGGTTTACCGTAAAACTCTTTTCCGTATCCACTGCTTTCCAGCGTGCTTCCAGGATGCGATAGGGATACCGGGAGATCAGTTCGTGGGCATTGGGGCAGGTAGTCTTATGGATCCGGATTCCCTGGGTGACGCTGACGAAGGCAAAAATATTATCGCCCGGGATAGGACTGCAGCAACGGGCAAATTCATAATGGATGGAATCGATCTTTTTATCGATAATGATAAAATCTTTTTTCCCGGAGATCACTTCGGATATTCTTTCGGGGAAGGATTCTTCCTTTGGCGTCGCACCGGGCTGGACTTTTGTTCCGGGTTCCGTCAAAGCTTTCTTGATCTTTAACGGATCCAGCTTTCCTTCGCCGAACCGCTGGTAAAGATCCAGGTAATTCTCACATCCGAAAAAATCGACAAGCTTGTTAATGACAAGGTCAGTAAACTCCATCCCGAGTTGGGTGACCTTGTTTTTCAGGATCTCCTTGCCTGCATCCGAATCTTTGTAGGTCTCCATCTTCAGGGCATGGCGTATGCGGGTTTGTACCCTGGGGCTTTTCACGAATTCCAGCCAGTTATGACTCGGTTTCTGGTTCTTGGAAGTGAGGATCTTCACCGTATCCCCGTTTGTCAGCATATGTTTTAACGGAACCATAGTGCCATTGACGATGGCGCCGGTACAGGTTTCCCCGATACCGGTATGAACCTCAAAGGCGAAATCGAGCACTGTATAACCTGCTTTCAGTTTTTTCAGGTCACCTTTGGGTGTAAAGATGAAGATCTCATCGCGGTAGAGTTCCTTTTTTTCGCGGCTGATGTCCATTTCGGGAGAAGAAGGTAACGGGTTTTCAAGCATCTCCCGGATGGCCGCATAAAAATCCGTCTGCCCGTCGGTTTTTCCGTCCGACTTATATTTCCAGTGGGCTGCAATGCTTTTTTCAGCGATGTCATCCATGTGCCGTGTCCTGATCTGAACCTCCACCCATTTCCCTTCCGGGCCAATGACCGTGGTATGCAGTGATTCATACCCCGTTGCTTTTGGGAAAGAAATCCAATCGCGCAGGCGGCGCGGGTTTGGGGTATAAATATCTGTGACGAAAGAATACACTTTCCAGCAATCGGATTTTTCGTTTTCGATCGTATTATCGAGGATGATACGGATGGCAAAAAGGTCGTATACCTTATCAAACTCCACTTTCTGTGCGATCATCTTCCTGTGAATGGAGGGAATGGATTTTACGCGGCTTTTGATCTCGCAAACAAACCCGTTTTCCTTTAGCCGTTCTTCGATGGGACGGATGAATACGGAAGTATAGCGGTCACGGTCTTTCTGGGTTTCCTGTATTTTCTGTTGGATCTGAATGTAGATTTCCGGATCGGAAAACCGCATAACCAGGTCTTCCAGTTCTGTCTTTATCCGGTATAGGCCTATGCGATGGGCAAGCGGAACATAAAGCAAGGTTGTTTCGCCGACAAGCCTGGCTTGTTTTTCGGCAGGAAAATCGCGGATATGACGCATATCCTGCAGCCGTTGCCCGAGAGAAATAAGAATCACCCGGATATCATCGGAGATAGTTAGCAGCAGCTTGATAAAGTTCTCAGCGTTGGAGGTATATTTCGCTGTATCCATCCGGTCGATCTTCCGGAGGCCGGAAATGAGTTCCTGCACCGGTTTTCCAAAGTCTTTGACGATCTGTTCTTCGGAAAGAACCTGAGGTACAAGTTCTTTCAATAGGATTGCGAGGGTTGCTTCGGCAGACAGGTTCAGTTCCGTTAGAAGGATCTCCGCCACCTCAAGCAGGCCGGGAAGCATATCCGGTTTTTTTTCTTTCCGGTAATGTTCTTCTGCAAGGCAGAATGCACGGGTGATCTTTTCTTTTTCTTCTTTTGAAAAAGGGAAAGACAGGAACTGTTTCAGCATCCTGGCCTGGATTTTTTTATCTGCCGTTTTCTCCATGGGTTCCCGATGATCCGGTTGCAAAGGTACTTAGAAACAAAAAAAGATAGTCCTTTGTGATACTTCTCTGTGACACTCTGTGTCTTCTCTGTGGTTCTCTGTGTGACTAAATTTTTCCGGGTTTGGGAATTACACGGAGGTTCACAGAGAAGGCACTGAGATACACAGAGGCTATGAGGTTTTTAGCACTTTCCCGATTTTACCCGTTCCTCTATGTGTAAACTTAACTTGTTCTTCTCGTAATATCCTGAAGCAAAAAAAAGAAAGAACAAAAGGGCTATGACACAGATTCCCGAACACACGACAAAGGCCGTTGAGATGGAAAATTGTTGTGCAATACTGCCAACGAGGATCATCCCGGCGCCCATTCCGATGTCAACGGAAGTGAACAGCGTGGAATTGGCTGCCCCGCGGCGGTTCTGGGGAACCATGTTGTTGATCATGGCCTGGAAAGTCGGAAAAACAACCCCGTTTCCAAAACCAAGGATGACGGCTGCTCCGTAGAACCCGGCGGGATTTTGCAGGAGTGCAAGGACCGGAAACCCGGCGATCAGCAGTGAAAGGCAGATCAAAAGGATCATCCGTGGACCGTGGCGGTCGAAGAATTTTCCCGATGTGAAACGGGAACCGATCACCCCGGTTGCATAAATGAGGAAAAAGCCGGCGGGATTGTGTATTCCCAGTTCACGTCCATACAGCGCAACAAAAGAGAGCATCCCGCCATAGGTGATCATGATGAGGAGAAGGTTAAAGGAAGGAATAATATCCACGGCAACCGTCGAATTGGAAGTGGTGGTCAATCCCCAGGTCAGTCCATGGGCGAACCTGACAAGGATCATCACCGTTACTGTCCAGGCTATGAGATACCCGTTAAAGACCAATGCATATAAAAGAAGAGAGACAATGAAAATCGTTTTTCTGCCATATTTATCCAACCCGTAACCGGTGAAAGGACGCACCAGCACCGAAGCTACGATATAGGAAGCAAGCACCAGCCCAACCACACTTTTCGGGGAATGCAGTTCATTGGAAATATAAAGCGGAAGTGTTGAGATCAGCGAATAATAAGCGCTGCACATGAAGAAATTGGAAAATGTCAGTAATGTGAAGTTCCGGTTCCAGAGTTTAGCAGGCATTAGGCANNGCACGCGTTACAAACGCGCGCCAGCCAAGTTTTTCGATGCTCCATCCTCCATCCTCCATTCTCCATTATCAGCCCTCCGACCTCTGACCTCGGTTATCGTTTTTCCTCCTTCTTCTTCTCCGCAATCTCTTTCAGCACCTCCTCCTGTAACCCTTTCGGCAATGGCATATACTGGAAAAATTCCATGGAGTAATTTGCTCTTCCGCTGGAGATATTCCGGAGTTGCGTGGCATAGCCAAACATCTCCATCAGCGGCACGAGGCCATTGATCTTCTGTGCGCCTTTGCGGTATCTGCGCATGGATTCAATCTTCCCTCGGCGACGGTTGAGGTTGCCGCTTACCTCCCCGATGTAATCGTCGGGCGTGTTCACTTCGATTTTCATCACCGGCTCCAGCAGAATGGGGTTCGCTTTCATGAATCCTTCCTTGAAGCAAATCGAGGCGCAGGTCTG
>PLMO01000073.1 GCA_003142515.1 Bacteroidales bacterium | reverse complement strand
ATAAAAGAGACTGATTAGTTACCTTTTTTGTTATTAACCGATTAATGTTAAAAAAAGGGAATGGAATATTATAAAACTTCAGGAATAATTCTCGACGCTTGTATTACTGTGCATAAAATTATGGGACCAGGTCTTCTTGAATCCATTTATGAAGCTCAAATCATATCCTATTTGAAGCTAACCAATAAGAAACTAGGATTCCTAATCAATTTTAATGTCCCGGTCTTAAAAAATGGGTTTAAAAGATATGTTAACAATTTCTAAACTCTGCGTCTCTGCGTCTCTGCGGTTTTAAATAAAAGTTTGACTTTTTACCTAATCCAGGAAGAATTTTTTCAAACTATCATTCCGGAAATTATATAAAAATGATTCCGTCACCTCAAAAAATGAATTGACCACTTTTTGTGCAAAAAAAACAGGATCAATTTTTCCCTGCTAATCGGAGATGCTTATCCGTTTTACCCTGAAGTTCATACCCGTGATTATCCTTTACCGTTTGGGGTTTATAAGAATAAAAAACATACCAGTCACCGCATAAGCAGTCTTGGCTTCTTCGGTTCCGGTGAAGCCGGAAATCGAACGAAGTGAGATAGAAGAAGACGCAACTGTCCCGAGTACTCGGGACGGTGACGAGGCCGCCCGGCCCAAGGGCAAATGATAGTACGAAACTCAAAAGCATTTTCAGAACGGATCGGTATGAATCAAAGTCCCTAAACATTCCCGGATTTTTCATACATTTGCTCATCACTAACATTGTATTGTATGTATTACTCAGGATTGGAAATTATTGAGATTGCCATCAGGATCGAAGAGAATGGCGAGGAATTTTATACTGCAGCAGCAGAAATGATCAAGGAAAGCACTGAGGTCAAAGGACTTTTCTATGACCTTGCTGAAAAGGAACTCACCCACATCGCTATTTTCCAGAAACTGGCGGATAAATTTGAACCGGAGTCATTTGAATTCAGCAAAGATGAGGCTTCCGATTACATCGGACATCTTGCCGACACACATATTTTCGGCAGGAAGGATGCCGGTAGTGAACTTGCAAAAACAGTATCAACTCCTCAACAAGCGCTTGAGATCGCTTATAAATTTGAGAATGACAGCGTTGTTTTCTATGAAGAGTTGTTGAAAAGAGCCTCCAGCGATGCAAAAAAACTGATCTTCCGGATTATCGAAGAAGAAAAAGAACACGCTGCCGAGATCAAGCGGTTTATGTGATCAACAGAGACTGAAGATGGAGAATGGAGGATAGAAGATTGAGGATTGGAGATGGAATTATTGGGGGGATGAAGGAGTTTGAAAAGTAATTAAAGCAGATTTATCAGGAAGGCCGGCAAAAGGCCGAGTGCCAGTGTCAGTATTGTGAGAAAGATGACATGGGTCTTATAGGCCATTCCTGATTCCAGTTTTATCCCATCCCCTTCTTTCAGGAACATGGATATAATGGGCCTGAAATAATAAGCTACGCTGATTGCTGAGCCCACAATAGCGATGATGACCAACCAAAGGTAGCCTTGTTCCAGGGCCGTTGTAAAAAGATAATATTTCGCCATAAATCCTGCCAATGGCGGAATCCCGGTCAGGGAAAACAACGCAATGGTCAGGCAGATCGCCTCAACGGGATTCTTTTTTGAAATCCCTTCAAACGACGTATACAGGTCATTCCCTTTCGCACCTCTGATGAGAATAAGGATCCCGAATGCCGTTACCGTTGCAACTGAATATGCTGCGGCATATAATATCAGGGCGCCTGATGAACGCGCACTGAATGCAAGAACTGCGAGCATCATATAACCGGAATGGCTGATGCTGGAATAAGCAAGCATCCGCTTGAGGTTCGGCTGGTAAAGACCGGTGAGGTTGCCAACCAGGATCGTTAATACCGCCAGTATCCAGAGGGTGGGAGCCCATACCTCCCTGATGGAAGAAAAACAGTTATTGAACAGGCGGAACAACGCCACAATGCTGGCGACCTTGACGACTGTCGCCATGAATGCAGTCAGCAGGGTGGGCGTTCCTTCATACACATCCGGGGCCCAGAAATGAAACGGCACGATCGCAATTTTAAATGCCAGTCCGATGATCAGAAGAAACAGGCCAGCCCGGAATACCGGCGAAAGATGTCCCGCTTCCCGGAGGGTATATCGGGAGATCTCATCCATATTGAGGGATCCGGAAGCTCCATATAGCAATGCAATCCCAAATAATAAAAAACCTGAGAGAAAAGATCCCATCAGGAAATATTTCAATGTAGCCTCATTTGACGTGATTGCTTCCTTATGGCTTCCGGCCAGGACATATAAGGCGATCGATAGTGTTTCAATTCCCAGGAAAAGGATGACCAGGTTCCCGAATTCCGTCATCATCACACTTCCTGCAAGGGCAAAAATGAGGATGGCATAGATGTCATCGAGGAGCCTTACAACGTTTTTATAATAATGCCCGGCAAACATAAAAATGATGAACGTGGTAAAAATCAATACTGCGCTGAAAGCGATGGAACTGTTATCCACGATGAGCATGTTGTTGTAATAATGAATATTCTGGTTCCATCCGGTAAGGGCCAGCACAAGGGAAACCGGCAACCCGACCAGGATCGTCGGCAGATGCCATGATTTCTTTCCCAGAATTCCTTCTGCAAGGATCACTATACCAAGTATCGAAAGAGCAATAATTGTCAGCATGAAATTTACCTTCTTTTTAACCGATAGAAAAGCATTTTCGCTATAAAATATTTTCTTCGTTTCATTATTAACTCAAGTTTCGCAG
>PLMO01000124.1 GCA_003142515.1 Bacteroidales bacterium | reverse complement strand
AACCCATTATTGAAACATTAAAAGGCAATGCGAGCTACTCGGGACCAGCCGTTATGGGGAGTATTATAAATTCGTTATTTTTGCGTAATGCAATTAAGAGCCGGAATAAACCAAACTGTTTCTCTGTTACACGAGCGCTCTCCCCAGGGGCAAATTTTGCGCTTTATTTTTTTTCTGGTCTTATATTTTTTAGCTCGATATCCCCAGTTGTTGCTTGACAACACGTCTTTTGGGAAAGCCTTGTTCACTCCCATCCATGAACAACTCTCATTTTTTATTACCAATGCATGTTGTTATGTGTTACAGATCTTTTATCCCGGTATCAACACCTCTCTACACCACACCATTTTCATTGGAGATAGGGCTCTCATTCAGATGTATCCTGGCTGTACCGGGCTCTATCCAATGATCCGGTTAACGATAATACTGGCGTTCTACCCTCTCGCATGGCGCAGAAAAGTAGTTCTCTGGCCCCTCTCATTGCTGATCCTGCTCTTCGCCTCCACCCTCCATTTCTTACTCTTAATACTCATCGCAAACCAATGCCCCGGATGGTTTGGCTTCGCCCACAATTGGCTTACGCGAGTGATTTTTTATGCATTTTATTTTCTCTGTTGGCTTTTGTGGGAGAAGGCGATTCCCCTTCAGCGAACAATGTGAACTCATGAGTCCGCCTGTTCAATGGTTCCTTCTTAACCTAAAAAAAATGAAATTGGAGAATCAGACTTTACATTCCCCTTATTTTTACCCTAAAAAAGATAAACCACAGCAATTATTTATTTTACTGTGGTTTAGCATTTAACCCGGTAGCCCGTAGGGGAATCGAACCCCTGTTACCAGGATGAAAACCTGGCGTCCTAGCCCCTAGACGAACGGGCCAAATTGTTTTTAATTCGGGCGGCAAAATTAGTCTTTTAGTTTTACTTTTCAAAATATTTATCATTCCTAATTTCTATCTTTGTTGAAACGAATCATCATGTCCACATCGAACAAAGATCTTTTCGAAGCAGTTGTCGCGAAAGCCGGACTAAAACAGGAAGTTTATGCCACAACCCTGAACGCTTTCAACGAATTCAAAAAAGAGACGGTCCGTCTGACTTTGGATTACCATAAAAAGATCAAACAAACTCAATGGCCGATACCCTTCGAATACAAGGATCGCGGAACCTTTGAATTTGAACTGAAATTCGGAAGTGATGTCCTGATATTTTTTATGCATACCAATGTTTTCGAATTTTCAAGAGATCATGAAGTCATGAAAACTTCCTATATCAAAGAGGACAAAAACCGGTCGTATTGCGGGATCATCCATATCTTTAATTTTCTTGCCGATTCTTTCAAATACAAACGTACCAGCGACATCGGGTACATGATCGGTCGCATTTTCGTCAACCGCGAATTACATTATTTTATAGAAGGGAAAAGAGAGATCGGGCTTCTTTACAACAATTTCCCAACCTCAAGACTCGACACCCACGCCATCATTTCCATTGTTCAATCCTCCATTCAGTACACCCTGAATTTCGACCTTCTGACCCCGCCTTATGACAACATGAAAGAGGTAACGGTACAGGAAATGCAAACCACACTCGACAATCTTCAGTTCCGTACAGGTAAACGGCTGGGCTTCCGGTTCCAGGCTGACAGTGCAGAATAAAGGACGTTTGATGCTGAATAAAAGTGACAAAGTCACAGTGTCATAAAGTTACAGAGTCACAGAGTTTTTAAAGTTCATAAAGTTCTTAAAGTTTGTAAAATTNNCTCCCTGATCGACTCATAGGTATTAGAAAGTACGGTTTTCAGATCTTCCCTTCCAACCCACCTGACTTCGCTGATCTCTTCCTCCATTTGGGGAATAAGGGATTGTGCGCTTTTCGCTTCCATCTCAAACCACCAAGTCTGCTTCAGGATCTGTTTCCCCTTTCTTGTATAGATGTGAAAAGTAGAAGATAGTGAACCTGTGATCCGCAATTCCAGAAGCCCGGTTTCTTCCTTTACTTCACGGAGGGCCGCTTCTCCCGGAGTTTCCTTTTCCGCGAGTTTGCCTTTGGGAAGATCCCATTTCCCGAGCCGGAAAATAAATAACATCTCCCCTTTTTCATTTTTTACCAAACCTCCTGCAGCGTCAACCCTTTTAAACAGATGAAAGAAATTCCGTTTCAAGCTAATATCTTCCTTGTCCGACCAGATAACTAATTTCATCTGATGATCATTCTCTTCAAAGACTTGAAAAGTTTTTTTCAGCTGCTTAACGGATGTATATTCAATGACATGTTCCTCCGGCAGCAGGTTGCCGGGTTTTGATTCCAGCAATTCAACGTATTTTTCGTTTATAAATATTTTCATTCAATTATTTAGTTTGCCCCGGAATTCCTCTTTCACCGCAAAGTTAAAGGCGCTAAGTTCGCTAAAAAGATGGATTCTTCAATAAAATTATGAAAATAACTTTTCCGGGTGGACTCAATGCTAATAATGTCTATTTTTGATTTCAGGTTCATGAAATATTCACCACTAACATATCACTACTCACTCCTCACAACTTAACACCTAACACCCAATACCCAATAACTCATATAAATTGTCAATTATAAATTATCACTTAATAACCTATGATTTATAATAAAACTGTCTCTTTGCAAACGGCAGAATACCTTCTGGGAATCAGAGCCGTGAAGTTAAGTCCGCTCGATCTCTTTACCTGGGCTTCCGGGATTAAATCGCCGATCTACTGCGACAATCGCGTCACACTTTCGTTTCCGGCGATCCGAACTTTTATCAAGGAGAATTTTGTGAAGGCCATCACCGAAAAATTTGAAAAACCCGACCTGATCGCAGGTGTTGCAACCGGGGGTATTCCTCAAGGGGCTCTTGTAGCAGAGGAACTTTCCCTGCCCTTTGTCTATGTCCGTACGAGTAAAAAAGATCATGGCCTGACCAACCTGATCGAAGGCAGGGTTGAATCCGGGCAGAAAGTCGTGGTAGTGGAAGACCTGATCTCAACGGGAAGCAGCAGCCTTGAAGCTGTGCGTGCCTTACAGGAATCCGGTTGTATCGTTATCGGCATGGTAGCTATATTTACCTACAACCTGCCTGTTTCCATTTCCCGGTTTAATGAGGCGGGTTGTCCGCTCATCACTTTGACCGATTATGAGATCCTGATCGAGAAGGCATTAAAAACAAATTATATAAATGAGGATGACCTGAAAGTACTTCGTGAATTTAAAACAAGCCTTTCGAAATAATCCTTGAGATGCTTTCTTAAAAATGAAAATCACCAACTATTTTTGACCACATTACCAAAAAAATACTGTGCATAAAAAAAGCTGCCTCTGTTTGAGACAGCTTTTTTCACTTTTGTATTGAGCCTATTTTACTTTCATGGCTTTGCCAAAAGTTGAACCGGAGCCATAATCCAGCTTGATGATATAAGTGCCATTAGAGAGAGATTCAAGGTTCAATACCTGAATATATTCACCGGGTTGCTGGGTCCCAAATGAAGTTGAGAAGATCATCCGTCCCGATAAGTCATAAACCATTGCATGAACAGGCGCTGTCTTTCCGATTTTATAGGAGATGTTAACTTCGTTTGTAAATGGGTTCGGTTGAACTTTCAGCTTGTTTCCAGCAGCGGGTTTGGTATAGATCGGATCCGTTCCCAGTATTATGCCGAATGTGTCATCAAAGAAAAGGCCTCTTCCGAAACTGGCAAGGTAGAGATCGCCATAATTGTTTGGCCTGTAATAAGAAAGTCCTTGATTAGTTTGCTGTTTTATCATGGTCACCGGTACATTTCCGGTTCCTGTATTCTGAACAGTCCAGGTGGGTGAGGCAGCAGAAATATCATTGGTGGAAAATATACCAAAATCGGTTCCGACAATCACAATGCCGGGATTGCTCATCTCAAACATTCCGGTGTATACCGGCATGAGAGGCAAAGTACCCTGAACTTGTGTAAATGCCGGTGTAACATCCAGTCCATTGGTTGTTTTGTAAACATAGGTTGAATTTCCATAATTTCCGAGGGTAACCAAAACCGTATGGTTATCCGGAGCAATGGCGATCGATGTGATGTACCTGTTTTTAAATTGTGAGTAAACCGTGCTGTCATAAGAAGCATGTCCGATTACACATCCTGCGCTATCTACACAGGCAGTTGTAGAATCATTGGCGAAGGTGATATTGGTGAGCCGGAAGAGTTTGCCGGTTGTGGTACCTGCCCAGAGCACACCCAGATCATTGGAGACGGCAATGCAGGAAATCACATCGGTAACTTCAGTATTCGCAATCCTGAACCAAATGGGATCAACAGCAAACTGTAATGCCTGCTTTGTCATATAGATTCCTGTCTTTCCACTCAGTGTACCGGGTATGAAAAACCTGCTTTGGATGACATCATGAACCCTGATAGTGTCCAGTGAGTCAATATTGTAAGGAGCCTGATAATGCATTGGGAACTTTTCATTCGCGCTGGGTACATTGAAAATGGAATCTTTGGCTATCGGGCCTGCTTTATTTATATACGTGACACTGTCGATACTTTGTATAAAGTTAAAGTCTTCCCAATAGTTAACCGGAGTGTAATTGTCATTGGTAATACCGCGCAGGAATGTTGGTGAAGGTGTTATTCCGAGATCTTCTGTCCGGATAAAGGGATACGTCGGGGTAGTTGTACTGGCAGATAGATAGCCGGTAGCGAAGAAAACGCAGGTAGGCTGGATCATCGACCAGGCCACATCCCCGCCATACCCGGAAAACAACTGTTTCCCGTTTTCAGGTTCATTCAGAACAGTGCCACCGGGAATATAATCTGCACCAACGTAAACTGCACCACCAAAGGAGGACTCTTGGTTCATATTGTATGCAACAGAATTGAATTGGGAAATTATACAGTTTTTGATCATGTGCTGAAATGTAATGCCGGCACTGCTGGTGGTACCGATGGAAATACCATCATCGGTTGCAATACCGAATTGTGTCGCCACATTCGGACGGAATACAATCTGGTGCTGAGAAACCGGTACCAGGGTATTAAGGAGTTCATAATACTCTTCATAAAGAGGAGACCCAAAATATGTATCGAACGAAACCTGTTCCCAGTTGTAGTAACCTGTTGACTGGTATTTTTTCCCATGCCAAATGTCAACCCCGCCAAGGAGAATCTGGTCAGGATCATTGGGAAATACAGCTAATGTATTTGCATAGCAACCGTTCGTTCCGAGCGGCTTATAGGTGGTATTTCCGGGGAAAACAATGGACCAGGTAGTTCCTTTATCAGCCGACATGTAAACATTCAGAAGTCCACCACTCGTATTAGCCAGCGAGGCATATATGATGTTTCCATCGCTTGGGGCAATTGCAAATTCGATCCCGCCTACTCCGGTACTCGGAAGTGTGGTGGAAGTGCTCGTGGAGAGGTTCACAAAATTGCTGATGTCGCCTGCTACAGCTATATATGCGTGATTGTCAATATTGGTAAGAACGGTTCCGTCGGCTCCGACTATAACAGTATATGCATAACCGCTTTTTGCCATGAGCCAATTTGTTCCATCATCGGAATATTTCAACCCGGTATTTGTTGCTGCGAAGACTCTGCCTGTAGTCGGGTTCACGGCCAGTTTCGAAATGTAGGCCCAATCTGAAGATGGATCATTTGCAACCGGCTGGGTACCAGGAATAACTGTGAATGTGGAATCGTCATTAGAAGAATAGATCCCCGTGCCAATATACTGGTTTTTATTACAGTAGGATTCCCCTGTTGCGACATAGATCGTACCGCCGGAGTTTTGTACCATGCTGGTTACCCGCAGCACTTCATTATCCTGGGTATTCATCTCATGCCAGGTCAAACCGAGATTTCTTGATTTCCAGATACCTCCTGTTACCCCGCCGGTGAGGATCGTCATTCCACTGGCATCTTTGTTACTGAACAGCACTGTGCGGGTTCGGCCGGCTGCGTTATTCGGACCTAATTGTTTCCAGTTAAGATTAACATCCGACATCACTTTTTCAGTGGCCATCCTGTTCACTTGAGTCTGTGCCTTCAGCATATCTCTGGCATCGATCACACCGGTATTCTGGTTGGCACGGATCTGCTGCATACGGTCAACTGCAGACTTGCCGCCACCGGGGTTTCCGGCAATCGTGATGGAAGAAGAATAGAATGCGATGAATCCGAGAACAAGGACAAAAAAGCGAAAGGGTAAAAATCTACTTTTCATATTTGTAAGATTAATTTATTAATGGCTTTTCAATATGGTAATTGTAGGAAAATCAAGATAGTTATACAAAACGTACACCCGGAAATAAGTTCAACAAATATAAATAAAAAAGTTTATTCTGCAAAAAAAAATCCATACCGGTGCAAAATAGTGAAATTCCGGAGGATTTGCTTTTCCTGGAATATCAGGGATAACAAGGCTGGTGGAAGTGAAATGAAACTAATATTGAATAATTCTATATTTTCTCTACAGACGATGCAATCAACCAGCCTACACTGCCATTGGCAATCCGGATCTCATACCAGGTACCGATGTTGTCAATCAGTTCAACCTTCGCCCCTTCATGAAGCACAAAGAGGTCAATGCTTTTTTCATCCGGAGAACTTTTAATGGTCACCGTTGGCGTGAAAATAATAGCTTCCTTCCTGTGCATGATATCATCATAGCTCTGCCAGGCAAACAGGAATGAAAACAGGCTTACAAAAACAAAAAAGATCCCCAGCCAGAAACCGGGCTTCCTGATGAGTAAATTCTTTGATACAACATAGAACAATCCGGCAACCAATCCGAGGCATAAGAAGGCCAGTCCGAACTTAGACCATTTATCGACCGAGAAAGATTCAATCAGTTTTTTATACCAGCGTTTATAGAATAGTTCCGGAATAGGTTCGATCTTATCCGTGATTTTCGTATTTGCAATCTTGAGATTAAAATTCACATCTTCATTTCCGGGGTCAAGTTTCCGGGCTTTTTCATAATAAAGGATCGAAGAAGCAAAGTCGTTTTGTTTATAACATGCATTGCCAAGGTTGTAGTAAAGATCTATCGATTCGTACCCGGCCGTGATAACGCTTTTGTATAACTCGACAGCATTGGCATAAAATCCATCTGCATATGCTTTATTTGCCTTGGCAATTGTGATTTCCGGATCAGCTGCAAAGGTCAATCCCGGCAGGAGAAACAGAATAAAAACGAGTATTCTCTTCATATAGATTATTCTTATCAAATCGTTACGCGTGACGTGTGACGTGTTACGAATTTCACCTTAGTTCCCGTTCGATCCGGGTGATAATCTCCAGCGCCTCCTGGTAGGTCTTTTCCATGATCATGGTCTTCTCTCCCGGCGCAAACCGGGCATATTCGGTATTGTTGAGTGTTTCAATAAACTGCTGGATGATTTCATCCTTTACATTCTTCTTCACCAATGCTTCATGCACCGAATCCATGGAAAGCTCAGCCAATGGGATCCCGAACTTATCACTCAGATAACCCCATAAGGCCTGGGATATTTCAATATAAAAAGCTTCCTGCTGTTGCTCTTTCAGGAAAGCATTTGCTTTTTTCAGCCGTTGTATGGCAATTCGGGTCGCTTTCCTGTTTTTCATGAGGGCAAGGTCGCTTTTTCTCATTTCCTGTTTCTTCCAGAGGATAATAAAAATGATAAAGAAAAGTACCGGGATGAGCAACCATAAAAAGAAACCCGTTGAAGCAAAGAAAAATATCCCGGCTTTTCCGGGAACGAAAGGTTCATTTTTTATATGACGGATATCACTGCCGATGTATTTGATATCTTCTTTCCCTATGCTCGAGTATGTAACTGAAGCTGCATCGCCGCTTCCTTTTTCCACATCCACTGTATATAAGGGACTGCTTAATGTTACGTATCTCTTTTTTTCAAGGTCAAAATAGCTGAAGGGAATAGGTTTGATGGTAAATTTACCGGCTTTCCTCGGAATGATCAGGTACTCAAATGTCTGGCTTCCTGAAGTCCCTGCTCCTGTTGTGCTCACATTGTTAATGATCTTGGGATCATAGGTTTCAAAATCGGGCGGGAAGTTGATGTTGAGCTTATCGATGAGTTGAATATTCCCTTTCCCGGTTATGGTGCATTTCAGGTTAATAGGGTCATTGGTTTTTGTCTTGGTTTTATCAAGATCCGTTTTGAACGTAAAGGTTCCCACTGCCCCGCTGAAATCCACCGGTTTTTCAGCAGTAGGAAGGGGTCTGACATTGATTACTACGGAATTCGACTTTAGCGTTTTTTCAACATTGGCATAAGATTCATTAAAAAAACTGTTGTTGAAGAAGTCGTCGAAGAAAGGATCCCCGGTTTTGGTTTTTGTTTGTCTTTTATACTGGGCGACGCATTCCAACTCAAACGGGTCGATCACCAGTTTCCCGCTCTTTAATGGATATAAAACTACTTTCAAAAGTTCCGCCACATGATAAACTTCACCGTCGATGGTTTGAGTGTATTGATTATATTTTACGTTATCCTTGAGCACGTGTGACCAGAATCCCTCAAATGATGAGGGTTTCGTGATGTTGGGTTGTGAAATGGATACCTTGAAAAATATTTTATAGGTAAGGATGATACCTTCTCCCTGTATGGGATTGTTATTGTCAACGACGGCTTTCACGAAAACATCATTGGAACCCGATTGTATTTCTCCATTGTTTTGGTTGTTATTTTTTCCGGTAGTACCCCCAGGCGATGTATTCTGCCCGCTTCCTGCATTCTTTACGACTTTGATGACCACGACATTCGAGTGGTATTGCTTATTATCAGCTGTAACCGTTGCGGCAGGGATTTCAAAGGTGCCTTCCTTGTTAGCCCGGAGGATATATGTAAAAGTAGAAGCAATCGAAATGGAGGTTCTTCCGTTAATGGCACGGATACTCGAAGAAGTAGATGTATAAGGACCTGAAAGCACATCAAATCCCGTTATGGCTGGTCCGTGAAAATTCGATGCCTGTGCATTAACAGAATAGGTCAGGTTAAAGGTCTCTCCAACCCCGACAACCGATCTGGCGTTGCCGGTAAACTGGACCTCCTGGGCCAACGTAACGGTCACGATAAGAAGGAACGAACAAAATACCAAAAAAATCCTCTTATTCATGTTATATTTTCTATTATCCATCACCAATCTTTCTCAATCAGGACCTGCTGGACTTTTGTTTTATCTTTCTTCAGTTTCTGCAAGGTTTTGTTCTCGTCTTTTTTCATGGCTTCCAACATGCGGTCTGCATCTTCCTTGCTGATCTTTTTTGACTGATCCTGCTGATCTTTTTTATCCTGTTTCTGATCCTTGTTCTGCTCGTTTTTCTTCTGGTCCTTCTTATCCTTATTCTGCTGATCTTTTTTCTGCTGTTGCTTTTGTTGCTGCTGTTGTTTTTTCATCATCAGCTTTGCATATTCGAGGTTGTATTTGGTATCCTTATCCGAAGGATTTTTCAGCAATGCATTTTCATATGCAAGGATGCTTTTTTCATAGTTTTTGGCTTCAAGAAGGGAATTCCCAAAGTTATGAAAAACACTGGCCTTTTCGGTAGAAGAAAGATTTGATCCTGCCAGGTTTCCAAAAATTTTTGAGGATTCTTCAAAATTCCTCTGCTGGTAAACGGCATCCCCAAGATTGAATAGTCCACCGGGTGAATTTTTATTGGCATCCAGCGCTTTTCTGTAATTCATTTCGGCTTCCTTGAACTTTCCTTTATCATAAAGTGTATTGCCTTCCCGTATCAGTTTCCTTTCTTTCTGGGCAAAGGAAGGCAGTGCGGAAGTGGATAATACACAAATAAGTATTAAAATCGTGCCGTGTAACGCGTAACGCATGACTCGTAACGATAAGGTTTTAAGATGATTATTAACAAGCAACATCTTTATTGAATTCACTTAACACTTAACACTTAATACTTAAAACTTAAAACGGCTTAAACCTGCTAAACCACTGGTTTTTTTTGTCAAATACAAACAGTTCAAATATAAGGAATAACAAGCTAAACCCTATGAAATATTGAAAACGGTCTTCATAATCCGAAAATTGTCTGCTTTCCAGTTCTGACTTCTGGATCTTATTCAGATCATCAAAAACTTTTTGCCAGCCTTCCTCCGAGTTAGTTATCCTCACGTACATACCCTTCCCTACAGATGCAATACGCTGCAAAAGCGAATCATCTAAGCGGGTGATGATGGTTGTTCCATCCCGGTTCTTTTTATACCCGGTCCGGATATCCCCGTTATATACCGGGATCGGACCGCCTTCCGGTGTTCCTATCCCCAGTGAATACACAACGATTCCTTTTTTAACAGCAGCCTCGGTTTTCTCCAGTACGTCTCCCTGGTGGTCTTCGCCGTCAGAAATAACGATGATGGCTTTATTGTGGGTTGATTGCCCGAATGAACCGGTGGCCATCTCAATGGCATCGGCAATGGCCGTTCCCTGCACGGGGACAATATTGGTATTGATGGCGGAAAGAAACATTTTGGCTGCTCCGTAATCCGTGGTGATTGGCAACTGGTTGTATGCCTTGCCTGCAAATACAATAATGCCGATCCGGTCTCCATCCAGACAGTCGATGAGTTTGGATATGGCCTGCTTTGCCCGTTCAAGCCGGCTGGGCCGGATATCCTCCGCCAGCATGCTGTTGGAAACATCCAGGGCGATCATCACATCGATGCCTCTTCGTTCAACTTTCTCCATTTTCGACCCGGTTTGAGGGTCAGCAAGCGCCAGCACAAGAAAGGCAAATGCTATCATAAGTAAAACGAATTTGAAGATAAGCCGTCCGGTAGAAAATTCAGGCATCAGCCGGTGGATGAGTTGGAACTCACCAAACCGGTTCAGAGCCTTTCTCCTCCATACCAGGAACAGAACCAGCGACATTGTAAACACCGGTATCAGCGCCAAAAGATAAAA
>PLMO01000168.1 GCA_003142515.1 Bacteroidales bacterium | reverse complement strand
GAACCCGAATCCTTGATCAGGTACCATTCGGTTCCATCTTTATCCTCGTAATAACCAACCAGGTGCATCCCATGGTCATCGGTAGTTGTGCCGTTTGAAAACCTGAACTGACGGGCGTTATCGTCGATGGAAGCCACCGGGATGTCGAAGCTGGGAATGAGGGCAACCTGGTAATCCCTTGAGAATCCTGCCTCGGAAACATCGCCGCCCACCACCATGGTATAATGGTTCTTGATGGCGTTCTTGAGAGCCTTCATGTAATCTTCGAGCGGGACATTGTAATAATCCTTGCTATGCCACCAGTTATCCGGCACTTTATATTCGACTTTTTCCCAGAAAGGTTGCTGGATGTAAGACAATACATCAATGTAGTCATCCATTTCCAGTTTCAGCACTTTTGAAAGGAACTCTTTTGGGGAATAGGTTTCGCCTTTCCATTCAAACTTCTCCGGAGGTACACCCATGTAATGGTTCATGATGCTTTTTACGGTAGCTATGACCTGGGCTTCATCCCATGCAGCGGTGTTTTTGACATTGTCCATGTAATGCCGCAGTTCGCCGAACATCTTCTCATGGGTATAGAATTTCCGACCGGGTTCCTGACCGGAAAAAACTTCTCTCGGGACAATCCCATATTTTCTGAAGTCACGGATCACGGCATTTGCTTCCGACCCTTCGGAAAATGCAGAATTTCCACGTTCCTGCACGAAACGTTCGGCCCGTTCAACGTACTCCCAGTAAACAGTGTACATCTCAGAAAGTTTGATCGACTGTCCGGTCAAACGGTGAACTTCCGATTCAAAAAAGGAAGTAGTCGAAAAACACCAGCAGGTATTGCTGTTTCCCTGTGATACAGGCGGAAGATGCCATTCCTGTTGGTACAAGTTGATTTTATCCGGGAATGTCATTCCGGAAAGATCAGCCTGGAACTGTTTTTCTTTTTTTGCCGGTGCAATGCTGTCATCCACCGCGTGGACGTCCTTCATAATTGTATTCTGAAAATAGCCGGGTTTCCCTTCTTTCATAATACCTGGCGTCCTGGGTTCCTGTGCCTGACAAACAGCGATAATGGCAAGAACTGCCATTGCAAGCATCGTTTTTTTCATATTCTTCTGTTTTTAAACGAATGAAATAGTGTCCATGGCGGTGATCTTTTCGCAATAATGACACTGCAGTTTCAGCTCTATCTTGTCGATTACGGTGAACCTCGTCGTAATGTTTTCATGGTTTGTGATGCAGTTCGGGTTGAAGCATTTCACTATCTTTTCAATGCTGTCGGGCACCTCGACTTTTTTCTTCTCAACAACTTTAAAGTTTTTAATGATGATCAGCGTGGCATTCGGCGCAACGAGGGCAATCTTATTGATCTCATCAGGCCGGAAGAATTTATTGCTTACCTTGATGATGCCTTTCTTTCCCATCTTCCGGCTATCGAGGTTGGTCCCGAAGAGGATTTGATCGGTAACCTCACTGAGGCTAAGAATTTTGACAACCTGGAACACAACTTTTCCGGGAATATGATCGATCACGGTTCCATTTTCAATTGCAGAAACCTTAAGCTCTTTACGTGTTTCATTATTTTCCATGATGGGTGTAAGTTACAAACTTTATGAACTTTTAACTTTCTACTTTACTCCTAGTATTGATGCCAACAACGCTTGTCTGACGAACACCCCGTTGAGGGCCTGGGTGAAATAATAGGCCTGGGGGTTATCATCCACATCTATGGTGATCTCGTTCACGCGGGGCAGCGGATGCAGGATCCGCATGTTCGGCTTAGCGGTTTCAAGCATGGAATTTCGCAGGATATAAGAGTTCTTCACCCGCTCGTATTCGATGGGATCGGAGAAGCGTTCTTTCTGGATCCGTGTCATGTATAGGATGTCGACCTTCGGGATCACATCAATAATTTCCGTGTACTGGTAATACGCAAGGTTCTTCTCCTTGATGTGCATCTTGGTTGCACTGGGCAGTTTCAGGAGTTGGGGAGATACCAGATGGAAGGTAGTATTGTAATTTGACAAGGCTATGACCAGGGAGTGAACGGTCCGTCCGTATTTCAGGTCACCGACAAAAGCGATATTAAGGTTGTCGAGGGTTCCCTGTGTTTTACGGATCGAGTACATGTCAAGCAGCGTTTGTGTGGGATGCTGGTTTGCCCCGTCCCCTGCGTTGATGATCGGCACATCTGCAACTTCGCTGGCAAAACGTGCGCTGCCTTCCTTCGGGTGGCGCATCACGATGATGTCGGAATAATTACTGACCGTCCTGATGGTATCCCGCAAGGATTCGCCTTTCTGTACACTGGTCGAGCCCGGTTCCGAGAAACCGATCACTTTGGCGCCCAGACGCGAAGCGGCGCTCTCAAAACTGAGGCGGGTGCGGGTGGAAGGTTCGAAAAACAGGGTTGCAACCACATAATCCTGAAGGATTTTTTGCGTAGGTTGTTTTTCAAATTCTTCAGCCAGATCAAGGATTTTGATATGCTCTTCGCGGGTAAAATCGTTGATTGAAACCAAGCTTTTATTTTTCATCGGTGTGAAATTAAAATGAACAGTTAAAGGTAAAAAAAAGGGGCAAATGCCCCTTTGATTATTTTTTAATTTTGATTTTTTTTGCTTTCAGGAAATCGTTGAGGATATCCGTAAAGTCAGGTTTGCCGATCTCCTGGAGATCATAATATACCCGGGTATTGGGTTTCCTGATCTTGATCAGGCGGTTGAGGTCGATTGGAGTTGCAATGATGACAGAATCACATTGTACCTTGTTCACCGTAGCCTCGAGGTCCTTCACCTGCTGTGCACCATAGCCCATAGCCGGTAATAACTGTCCGATGTTGGGATAGATCCGGAAGGTTTCAGCCAGTTTACCTACGACATAAGGTCTCGGGTCAACCAATTCTGCAGCGCCGTATTTCTGTGCAGCTACTGTGCCTGCGCCGATCTTCATTTCACCATGAGTCAGGGTGGGTCCGTCTTCGATAATAAGAACCCTCTTACCGCGGATGATGCTTTCGTCGTCGACCCGGATCGGGGAGGCGCCGTCAACTACGATGGCTTTCGGGTTCAGCTTCTGGATGTTTTGCCTTACCTTGGTTATATTTTCGGGACATGCAGAGTCGATCTTATTCAACACCACAACATCGGCGATCCTGATATTCACTTCACCGGGATAATAGCTTACTTCAGCACCGGGCCTGTGGGGATCGGCAACGGTCACCATGAGATCCGGCTTGTAAAATGAGAAGTCATTATTTCCGCCATCCCACAGGATCACATCACAACCCTTTGGGTCTTTTTCGGCAGCACGAAGGATGGCTTCATAATCGACGCCGGCATAGATCACGTTTCCACGTTCCACATGCGGTTCGTATTCTTCCATTTCCTCGATTGTGCATTTATGTTTTGCAAGGTCGGCGATGGTAGCAAAACGCTGTACCTTCTGTTCCACAAGGTTTCCATATGGCATCGGGTGGCGGACCGCAACGACTTTCAGCCCTTTTCCCATAAGGATTTCGATGATCCTGCGTGAGGTCTGGCTTTTTCCGCAACCTGTACGGGTAGCGCAAACAGCGATGACAGGCTTGGTGCTTTTTACATAAGTGTCCTTGGGTCCAAGAAGGATAAAGTTGGCTCCTGCTGCATTCACCAGGGCGCTGATGTTCATTACTCTTTGATATGGAACATCGCTGTATGCGAAATTGCAAATCTGAACATCAAATTTCTTGATCAGTCTAAGTAATTCTTCTTCAGCGAAGATCGGAATTCCTTTGGGATAAAGTTTTCCGGCGAGTTTAGCTGGGTATTTCCTGCCATCAATGTCCGGGATCTGGGCGGCAGTGAATGCAACAACATTAAAGTTAGCATTGTCCCTGTAGTAAGTGTTAAAGTTGTGAAAATCCCTTCCGGCCGCGCCGAGAATGATTACATTTTTTTTCATACTGACCTCACATTTTGAAGATTTTAAATGGTATTTCGGGTTTGTAAATATCATGGGGATTGGAGTACAAACCTACTCATTTTTTGGGAAAAAGACAAACCGGTTGAAAAAATGTTGAAACAAAAAACATTATACCACCCTTGTTTGTAGTACTCTTCATCGCTATCCTGAATTTCCATTATGACTCTGTGACTTTATCAATTCGTCACTTTTTTTTACCATTGAGACGCAAAAGCACCAAAAACCAAAGAAAATATTCATAATTCATAATTCATAATTCGTAATTTATGTTGGGCGTTCCCCTTCGGGTCGGNNTTTCCACTTCAATCCCTAACGCAGTGTGGGTTTTGGGTAAATTTGTTATCAAAATTTGTGTCTCATGTATAAATTGTACTTTTGTTTTTCAAATACAACCGGATGATCGAACAACTGCTACAAACAAAAACTTCCGAAGCCATAAAGCAGCTTTACGGGCATGATGTTCCATCTGGTTCCATCAGCCTGGAAAAAACGAAGAAAGAGATCGAAGGCGATTATACGGTCGTCGTTTTCCCCTTGAGTAAGATTTCCCGGAAATCCCCTGAAACTACTGCACAGGATATCGGAACATTCCTGGTGGAAAATGTTAATCAAATCAGGGAATTCAAGGTCATAAAAGGTTTTCTGAATATTATTTTAAAGGATGAATTCTGGATTGCTTTTCTGGATCAGTACCTGGCAGATGAAGCATTCGGAATGAAAGTTCAGGAAGAAGGTGATCCGGTTCTCCTGGAATATTCTTCTCCCAATACAAACAAACCTTTACACCTGGGTCATATCCGGAATAACCTTTTAGGTTTTTCACTTTCGCGCATCTTACAGGCGCAGGGGAATAAAGTGATCCGGATGAACCTGGTGAACGATCGCGGCATTCATATCTGCAAGTCCATGCTTGCATACATGAAATGGGGAAACAATGAAACTCCCCGATCTGCAGGCATGAAGAGCGATCATTTCGTCGGAAAATATTATGTTTTATTTGACCGGAAATATAAGGAGGAAGTAAACGTACTAATGGAAGAAGGACTTCGGGAAGAGGACGCCANNTTCGAAGGGTTCAATGAAACCTACCGGAAACTGGGCGTAAGTTTCGATGTGGTTCAGCATGAATCGGAGACCTATCTTTCGGGGAAGAAACTGGTGCTGGAAGGACTGAGCTCCGGCTTTTTGTTACAGCGGCCGGATGGCAGCATCTGGGCCGATCTGCGTGAGGAAGGATTGGATGAAAAACTGCTGCTGCGATCTGATGGAACCTCCGTTTACATGACCCAGGACCTGGGAACCGCGCAAATCCGTTATAATGATTTTCATCCCTTGAAGATGATCTACGTTGTAGGAAATGAACAGAACTACCATTTTGATGTCCTTAAAAGGATCCTGAAAAAGCTGGGCCGTAATTGGGCCGGAAAAATATTTCACCTTTCTTATGGAATGGTTGAATTGCCTGAAGGAAAGATGAAATCGCGAGAAGGAACTGTGGTGGATGCCGACGACCTGATGGAAGAAATGTTTTCAACTGCGGAAGAAACTACAAGGGAATTGGGCAAAGTCGATACATTCCCTGAAGAAGAAGCTAAGGAATTATTCCGCATTATCGGACTGGGAGCATTGAAGTATTTTATTCTGAAAGTGGATCCGAAGAAGAACATGCTTTTTGACCCGAAAGAATCCATCGATTTTAATGGGAATACCGGACCTTTCATTCAATATACTTATGCAAGGATCCAGTCGTTATTACGGAAGGCAGAATCAATCCTCCATCCTCCATCTTCCATCCTCCAACCTCCATCCTCTATCCTCAGTCAGGAAAAGGAAATACTCAGACTTCTTCATCAATTTCCTTCAGTGGTAGGGCAGGCGGGGGAAGACTACAGCCCTGCAACCATTGCAAACTATGTTTACGATCTTTCCAAAGAATACAATCAATTCTACCAGGAGATCCCAGTCCTGAAAGAAGAAGATAAAAATGCCATGCTGCTGCGGTTGAAGCTATCCTACTTTACAGGAACTGTCATTAAAAGAGCCATGTGGCTATTGGGAATTGAAGTTCCCGAAAGAATGTAAATTCTCCGTGTTCTTCAATCCCATCCTAAAAAATCACCAATTATTTTTAACCACATTACCAAATAAAATTAACACATGAAAGAGAAAAAAATGATGACCTGGATACTGGTAGTATTCCTGGTAACCGGAATGAATGGGTTTTCCCAGAAGAACATGGGAAAAATGTCAATGGGCAACACAGCAAAAGCCATTTGCATTCTTTACCCGACACAGGGAAACAATGTAAGTGGTACGATAACGTTTACGCAAACGGAAAAAGGCGTGAAAGTAGTTGCTGATATCCAGGGATTGTCGAAAGGGAAGCACGGATTTCATATTCATGAATTCGGTGATTGCAGTTCAGCGGATGGCATGACGGCCGGTGGTCACTTTAACCCGGAAGGGAAAATCCATGGAGCCCCGATGTCTATGTCGCGGCATATGGGAGATATGGGAAACCTTGAGGCAGATGAATCAGGCAAGGCTCATCTCGAATATATCGATGCTGTGATCAAACTGAATGGTATGAACTCAATCATTGGCAAGTCTGTCATTATACATAAAAGTGAAGATGACCTTAAGACCCAGCCAACGGGAAATGCCGGGGCGAGGGTGGCATGTGGAGTGATAGGGGCGGCGAAATAGAGTGACAGAGTCACAAAGCTAATTTACACCCATTACTTTTATTTCCTGTAATGACAACACTCCGGGAGAGCTTCATACGTTTTATGGTCGGCTTTGAATCCGTCGAGGTGTAACTCACTGGCTCACCAAGTTTTTCAGTAGGTTCAATCTGAATTCTTCACAAATTATTTAGCTGCTGGTCTATCATATTTGCAACATCCTGGCAAGGCATTGTATGCTTTGTCGGTAGACTTGGCATGATCCGTATCATGGCCGACCTTTGCAACTGCCTCTTCGATCTTCGATACCGAAGTCTTCGTGTCATTAAATGTCACGGTCAGCATTTCATCTTTATCAACCCACGTTGCTTTGGTTACCCCTTGCACCGATTTGGCAGCCTTTTCTATCCTGGATTTGCAAGAGCCACAGTTCCCATAAACTTTGATTTTTTCAGTTTTTGCAACATTGGCAAAAATTGAGGTCATGCCGAAAAAAAGAAAGGCAACAGCTAACATAATTGATTTTGTTTTCATTGTTTTTAATTTTTAGGGTTTATTATTTGTAATCATCGTTCAAAGGATTCTCAAATCATTTTTTATCCTTCGGATTTGATTTTCCGGGCATATCCATTCCCGGCATGCTTTTATTATCCTTTGGCTTATCATCGGAGGGTCTAATCATTCCAGGTGTACTCTTCCTATCTCGTGGTTTGGCATCACCGGGCATCACCATTCCGGGCATGGATGAAATCGCTCCTCCTGAAGGATTCATCATGCTTGGTATTCCTTCAAGCTGAGCTGCTGCATCAACGTTGAATGTCCCTTGTGTCACAACCTCCTCTCCTTCCGTAAGGCCGCTTTCGACGACATAACTGCTGCCAAGCATAGGACCCAGCTCGATTTCTCTGAGTTTGAAAATTGGTTCATTGGTTTCAGGTTGCTTAACATAGACAATGGATCGCTTTCCAGTCCATAGAACAGCTGATCGGGGTATAATCAGATTATTCCTATATTGCTCGAGGTTCGCCTGGACGATTCCGGTTGCAAACATTTCAGGTTTTAACTTCGCAGCCGGATTGCTGATCTCAACCCTCACTTTTGTTACCCGTGTCACTGGGTCAACAACGGGATCTATAAACATTATTTTGCCATGGAAAGTCTCTCCGGGTAACGCCTGCAAAGTAAAATCCAGCTTATCACCGCTTTTCAGGAACGGAAGATCGCTCTCATATGCGTCAAACATTACCCACACCGTCGAAAGATCTGCAATGTCATACAGAACTGTACCCTCTTCAACATGGTCGCCAGTATTTACACGTCTTGAGGTTACGATCCCTGAAGTGGTTGATACAACTTCGAATTCAGTTTTAACAGTACCTGATCTTTCAATCTCAGCAATCTGACGGTCGGTGAGCTTCCATAGCTGTAATTTCTCCCTGGCTGCATCATAAATACCGGGTTGGGTCTCTTTCGTTTTTGCAGCCTCGAGTAATTCCTGTTGCGCTGTTACCAGTTCAGGCGAGTATACCAGGGCTAATGTTTGTCCTTTTTGTATTGATTCTCCTGTAAAATTCACAAACAGTTTATCAATCCTTCCCGGGATATGGGCAACCTGGCTCTGTAACAAGCGTTCATCGGCCTGAATTTTCCCATAAAGTCGAACTTCTTTTACAGGCTTTTGAGGTGATACCACGGAGGTAAGGACATTCGCCATCTCAGCTGCTTCCGGGGTAAGATGTATTGCACCCGGTTCAACAGAAACGTTATTTTTGTTAAGCGGGATCAGCTCCATACCGCAAATTGGGCATTTCCCGGGTTTGTTCATCCTGATCTGGGGATGCATGGCACAGGTCCAGATCGTTGTCTGATTTGTTTCTACAACATTATCATGCCTGTCTTCAACCCTGGACGGGGAATGGAAAAATAGCCATCCTATAAACAGCCCTCCTAAAGCAATTAATCCAAATTGGATATATTTAATGGAAAGGACCTTCTTTAACACTTCTTTTATCTTCATTGTCTTCATAATATCAATTTTCCTTAATCGTTTGGGTAGCCATTAATCGCTGAAGCCAAGAAATGGCAAGATTATAATCGGCAATGGCTTCTATCTTTTTGAATTCATAATCCAGGGTTTGCTGGCGGACTCTGAGGATATCCGTAAGAGGCGTTTCAGCAGTCGCAAAACCAGAAAGCATAATATCCAGGGTCTTTTCTGCCAGTGAACTTTGATTATCATACAATATTATCCTTCTTGCACCATCCTTATATAACTGTGAAGCTTCATAGTATTCGGTTTGTAGGGAATTAACCGTAGCCTGGTAATTCTGCTCATTAGCCGACTTCAGAAAATCCGTCTCTTTCTTCATTGCATTGTACTTGTTCCTGTAAATCGGAAGGGTCAGTGTGGCCATAGGCATGATCATATCTTTCCCGTTCATTGACGAGGTTGACATATCACTTTTACTAATCACCGAATAGTCAACTCCCAGCCCGATCATAGGATAACCCATACGGGTCACCATTTTTTTCCTGACATCGATTGATTGTCGCTCATATAAAAGCATACCAAGCATAGGATTATGAGCGATCACACTATCTGTAACCATTGACAAGGAAATACCAAGTGAATCCGGGGTAAGCGAATCGGGGAGTGTAACAGGTGTTAAGGGGATCCTGTTGAGATAGCTGTTAAATCGGGCAGTAACTGTTGTTATTTGATTTTTCAGTAGGGCAATATTATTTTCAAGATCGCCCATCTCGATCCTGATCCGGTAAAGATCGGCCAAACTTGTACCACCCGATAAAGATCCCATTGGGCCTGATGACATTCCTGCTTGTGTCGATTGATTTGTGGCTGACCCTGGCTGACTACCCGCTGCTCCTACCATTCCCTTCATGCCTGATGATGAACCAGAAAAATTTTGCGAAGGAGCGGTTGACTGATAGGTGCCTTTGGATGAGCCACCTCCTCCTCCAGTGGGAGAAGCTTTGTACTTGACCAATGTCAGCCGCTCGATCGTTTTAAGGATGTCAAGGTTTTTTTCAGTAAAGCGGATCTCATTCTGGATCTTCTGAAGCTCAAACCATGATTGTCTTACATCAAAAAATACCTGAAGTTTGGCTTCCCTGAATGACTCAAACTTCGCTTTAGCCATAAGACTCATCTCATCTTTTGCGGCTTTCAGCGTCCCAAACCACGGGAACATCTGCATCAGCTTCAAATCAGCCACCTCGTTTCCTGCAACTAGCTCCATAGGCTGAACAAATACGCCAATAGTAAAATCGGGATCCTGCAAAGCTCCAACCTGGGGTACCTTTTGCAGTGCTGCCTTGTATTCATAGAATTTCTGCAAAACGTAAGGGTTGTTTTTCGCGGCAATGGTTAGGTATTGATAGAGGGAATCAGATTGGGAAAACGATTGTGAATACGTAGAAATACATAGAAATACATAGAAATACATGAATGCAGTCCATCGGCCGAATAAAAATAAAACAGATTGATTATTCAGCATTATTTTTGTTTTGATTTTCATTTTTTGTTTCTTTGATAAAGTTGTTCAGTCGGACTTGTAGATCTTTGTAGATAATGGAAAATTCATCAAACAGGTTTTTTGAGATTTTCTCTCTTTCCAGGAGAAGTTCTAACCAATGTTCCATGGCTTCTGCTAAGGATGCCCGGGAATTGTAAAAGAACCGGCATTTATCCAGATAATAGAACCGATGGTATCCTTCTGCAATGTTGGCTCCAACAGAATCAACCGACCGTATAAACTGATCACCAATATGTTTTTTATCTTCAAAATTCATTTTTGAATAAATTTCCCAAGCTTTCGTTGAAAGCTGCCTTGCCAGTTGATAAACTTTCAACTCTTTTAAAGGTATATAATTTTTCTTCTCCATGGTATTTCCATTGTATTTCAATAGTATTTCGATTGTACTTTCATTGAAGTATTTTGTTCTTTTTAACCGCATTTTCCCTCCACATTGCCTGGAACATAGGAACAACAAAAATGGTCATCACCTGTATGATCATCCCGCCAAACATGGGTATTGCCATTGGTACCATGATATCCGCCCCCTTCCCGGTCGATGTAAGTACAGGCAAAAGAGCAATAACAGCAACTGCTGTAGTCATCATTGCCGGCCGGACACGTTTTTTACCGGCAGAAACCACAGCCTCGCGGACATCGTGAACATTTGTCGGATGTCGCTGCTCAAATACCTGGTGGATATAAGTTCCCATGATAACCCCGTCATTGGTCGCAATTCCAAATAGAGCAATGAAACCAACCCATACCGCCACACTCAGGTTTATGGTATGCATCTGGAACAGGTCCCGAAGGTTGATACCGGCAACTGAAAAATTCAGGAACCATCCCTGGCCATAAAGCCAAAGCATAATGAATCCTCCTGCGAAAGCTACGAAAACCCCTGAAAAATGAATGAAGGAAGCCGTGACAGTGCGAAACTGAAAGTAAAGCAGCAGGAAGATCATGATCAGGCTTATAGGAATAACAATACTCAATCGCTTGGAAGCACGAAGCTGCTGTTCGTAGTTACCGGCAAATTTGTAAGAAACACCGGCAGGTAGTTTCAATGCTCCGGATTCTATCTTTTGTTGTAAGATCTTTGCTGCGTCCTCAACCACATCCACTTCAGCTTTTCCTTCTTGTTTATCGAAGATCACATATCCGACCAGGAAAGTGTTTTCGCTCCGGATCATCTGGGCCCCGCGGGTGTAATCTATATCTGCGATCTCGCCCAGAGGGACCTGTACTCCATTCATTGCGGGAACAAGGATACGTTTCAGATCATCCGGATTATCCCTGAGTTCACGGGCATAACGAACTCGTATAGGAAAGCGTTCACGACCTTCAACTGAATTACTGAGAGACATTCCCCCAACAGCTACCTGCAGGATCTCCTGGACATTGCTTACGCTCATTCCATAGCGGGCCATTGCTTCACGGTTCAGCTTGATTTCAATATAGGGAGCTCCGACGGCCCGGTCGTAAAACACTGAAGGTGCTTTTACAGATGGCACATCTTTTAATGCTTGCTCGAAAGCCATTCCGGCTTGTTCTATGGTTGCAAGGTCGGGACCGTAAACTTTTAATCCCATGGGTGCCCGCATGCCGGTTGAAAGCATAACAAGGCGAGTTTCTATTGGCTGTAATTTCGGTGCCGAGGTCAGACCCGGAATATCGGTAACTTTAACGATTTCTTTCCAGATATCATTAGGATGTTTTATCTGAGGTCGCCACTGCCTGAAGTATTCACCTTTGTCATCAGGGATCAGGCTGTCGGCTGGTATAACCCTGAATTGTTCTTTTTCAGGATTGTACTTTGCGCCATTCCGAAGGAAGTAATTATCATTTTTATCCACCTTGAACCGCCTCCGATGACCGTTTTCATCCAGAATATACTCAGGCCGGTAGTTAATGGTATTTTCAAACATCTGAACTGGTGCCGGGTCCAATGCTGAATTCACGCGGCCCCATTTCCCAACGGCGATTTCGACCTCAGGTATGGTTGATAATCGTTTGTCAAGGGTTTCAATATATTCAATGTTTTTTTCGATACTTGAATGAGGCATGCTGGTAGGCATCAACAGAAATGATCCTTCGTTTAGTGACGGCATGAACTCTTTCCCAGTTCCAGGGAATAATTTGGTTGCGCCTTGCCAAGCAGAGGTTTGGCGGAAACTCTTCCATCCCATCTTTTCCATGCCCGAAGCGAGAAAACCGAACATTTTATCAGAGCCCTGCCAAGCCATAATCCCAAGAAACAAGGTAAATGCCGGGATCAGCAAAAACTTCCATTTGTTTGCCAGGCACCAGCGGATGATGCGTTCATAAAAATGCACCATTATCATAAGTGCGGAAAGAATTACAGCGACAATCCCGGCAACAAAGAGGAAATTTACAAGCGTACTGTTATGAGCGCCCAAAGGCAGCCATTCGATGGAAAGGTAATAAAGAGCAACGAGCAGGGTTATAGCAATATTGATATAATTGGGGAATTGTTTATACCGGTCTGGCCAGCGATAGTCAAGCCGGTTGTTAACTCCTATTGCTATAAGAGCCAGGGCTGGCCAGGTACCCCAGACGATGATAAACAACAGACCTGCCAGTATAAGGCTTCCATTCCATACCCTTTTAATCTTTTTTACATCGAATCGTATGGAAAAAAGAAGGTATGCAAGAGTCGGCAAAACGATAATTCCCAATACCAGGGAGGATACTATTGCAAAGGTTTTGGTAAATGCCAACGGACGGAACAGTTTTCCTTCTGCAGCTTGCATAGCAAAAACAGGGATGAAACTGACCACGGTTGTTGCAAGTGCCGTTGTTACAGCCGGAGTGACTTCCGCAGTAGCTGCAAGGATAAGCTCATGCAACGGCTTTCCTCGAACATTGTGATTCTCCGGCATCTCCAGATGCCTTACGATATTTTCTACGTAAATGATTCCGATATCTACCATGACACCTATAGCAATTGCAATACCCGATAAGGCAACGATATTGGCATCTACACCAAAAAACCTCATCACGATGAAAGTCATAAGAACTGCAATGGGTAACAAACCTGAAATGATGATCGAGGCCCGAAGATTGATCACAAGAACGATAATTACAATAATACTGATCAGGATTTCATGTGAAAGTGCAGATTCAAGTGTACCGATCGTCTCTTTTATTAAGCCTGTTCTGTCATAGAAAGGCACAATGGTTACTTTTGAGACAGTGCCATCCGGCAGCGTTTTTTGCGGCAGACCCGCATCGATCTCCTTAATCTTGTCCTTCACATTATCGATGACCTCCATTGGATTTGAACCATAACGTGCAACCACAACTGCACCCACCGCTTCGGATCCGCCTTTGTCGAGTCCGCCCCTTCTTGTAGCCGGACCGTAGGAAACCTGCGCTATATCTTTAATTCGCACAGGGATGTTATTACGCACTGCAACAACTGAACTTTCCAGATCATCAAGGTTCTTGATGTAACCCAGACCCCTGATGATGTACTCCACGTTGTTTAATTCGATTGTTTCTGCCCCGATATCGAGGTTGCTGTTGCGCACGGCATTCATGACATCCATGACCGTGACACCAAAAGCCTTGAGGGCATCAGGATTCAGATCGACCTGGTATTCTTTGATAAAACCACCAACCGACGCCACTTCCGAAACACCCTCAGCAGTTGCCAGTCCATATTTCACGTAAAAATCCTGGATCGTCCTTAACTCTTCAGGATTCCAGCCACCATTGGGCTTACCTGTTTTTGGATCCCGTCCTTCAAGTGTGTACCAGAATATCTGCCCTAAAGCAGTGGCATCAGGACCCAGAGTGGGTTGTACCCCGGCAGGCAAAGTTCCGGCAGGCAGTGAGTTGAGCTTTTCGAGAATACGTGAACGGCTCCAGTAAAACTCAACCTTGTCTTTAAAGATGATGTAAATAAATGACATTCCAAACATGGAGGTGCTGCGAACAGTCTGTACTCCTGGTATTCCAAGCAGGGCAGTGGTTAAGGGATAGGTTACCTGATCCTGGATATCCTTGGGTGAACGTCCCATCCATTCTGTGGCAACAATTTGCTGGTTGTCACCAATGTCGGGGATTGCATCCACGGGTATAGGATCACGCGGGAAGAGTCCGGTTTTCCAATTAAACGGGGCAAACACAATTCCTCCGCCAATAAAGGCGATAAGGAAGATAAATGTTACCAGCCGGTTCTCCAGAAAATATTTTACAATTCGGTTAATCATATTCTTTCATTTTGCATCATTTCACAACAATTGTATGCGACCTGACGAGATAAAGATAACAAATATTGAAGAAATAAATAACAGATACTGCATCTAAGGTTGATTGCAACATCAAACACCGGGGTATGCACTGAACTCAGGCATATCCTGTTTAAATAATGAAAACGGTTTTCAGAAAAGAAAAACCTGCAGGAAGGCAGTAGAATGTCCTGCGAAAGTGGGATTTATTGGACAGGGTTTGATGCTTCGATCTCCCTGAGCATCATTAAATAATGTTAGGTTGTATGCACCTGAACATGCCAGTAAAGTTGGAAGAGAATGACGTTCTAACAGTTTTTTAAGTCCTGCTGTGAAATTTATCTGGGATTGAGATGATTGATAGGTATCGGTAATCCTGACTTTAATTCTTTCATCATGACATCGCGGGCAATTCCCGTTACAACAATGTTGGGGCGCTGAATACAGGGAAGTGTGAATGAAATTTACTCCGCAATAATGCCGCGTTATTGTTACTCCCGTGGTACCAAAAAGTAACAACAAAATGACTAAAATGTATCCGGCCCTTTTTAACATGATTCTGAATTACCAGATTTTACGATTATTAACGCCAATGGTTTCAAATTATTATCTGATACCTAATTTTTGACTTTGCAAAGGTAGGCAATTAAAACTCAAAAGCTTGCATAAATTGGTTTTTTTCTTTGACTTAAGTTTTCTGATGAGTCACAGAGTTACAAAGTCACAAATTCACAAATATTTTTTTATTTCGCTATTTATCAATGCCACCGGAAAATCTTTAATCCTGTTACAAAGAAGATGATTCCCATACCGGCCAGGATGAGGGATGGGATTGTGATCTCCGCAAATCCTGCACCTTCAATGAATACGCTGCGTATGCCATCNNGTTTTTGCCGTATGGGATGACATGAAAATAGCGATCCCGGCGAAAGCAATGTTTCCGGCCATGAAGATGGTCAGCAAGGCCGGAATACTTCCCTGCACCCTGATCCCGAAAGCCAGCCATGTAAAGAGAAACAAAAGTCCGGATTCCACAAAATTCATCCCCAGTCTGACTGTGATCAGGGCGATCAGGTAATGCGACTTTTTCATCGGGGTGGCTACCATCCTACGGAGCAGCTTTTTTGACCGGTTATCAATGATCTCATAACTGATACCCCACATGATCGACATCATGACACCCATGGCAATTAGCCCGGGCACGAGGAAATCAACATACCTTGTTCCTGTAACCGTCAGGGGCTTGATACTCGCGTTGCTGTTTAGCTGAAGCACCGAAGGATTTTGAAAAAGGTTGGAGAGTTTCAGGTATATCAGCTGGGCATCGGGATTGAGCGGATCAAAATGATAATCGATCTGCCCGTTCTTCTCACCAATAATCATGGTAAGGTTACCACGCTTTAACAGTATCATGGCCTTCTTCCAGTCCATGATCCGGAAAGTGAAAGTGGTGTTGCCCAACTTATCATCGGGGATGGTGATCCGGTACCTTACAGCCCCTTCTTTGTCTTTTTCGGCTTTTGCACGATGCGTCTCAAGGAAGGTCTTTATCAGAGAAGCAGGCTGATTGTTAGCCAGGCCGTTTTGCATTTCGATCCATGCTACATCCCTGAATACATCCGCTTTTTTTGTAAATGCAATACCGAGACCAAGCGACATCAGGATAGGAAAGACAATCCCCCAGAACATAACGCCCGGTTCCCGGATGATCTGACGGGTATGCGCGAGGATAAGCTGTATAAGCTGTTTATAGCGAAACGGACTATTCATGCAAGTGCCTCCCGGTTAGAACGGTAAAAAGGTCGTCAAGGTTATTCACCTTCATGTGTTGTCCGTTTCCTGATTGATCCTGGTTCTCGGCGCCGAGCAATTCCTCCAAGGTGCCTTCTCTCAGGATCAGTCCATTGTCGATGATCACAATCCGGTCGCAGAGTTTCTCGGCTTCTTCCATGTAATGTGTAGTAAGGATAAGGGAAGTTTGCGAACGTTCTTTCAGTTGCTTGAGAATTGCCCAGATCTCACGGCGGGCATTGGGGTCAAGACCGGTAGTGGGTTCATCCAGCAACAGTATTTTTGGATTGTTGAGCAGGGCGATCCCGATTGCTAACCGTTGCCGCTGTCCGCCGGAGAGATTGACAACATAGGATTTCTTCTTTTCTTCAAGTCCGGTCAGGTAAATGATCTCCTCTACACGAATGTCATCCAGTTCAAAGAAACTTGCAAACAACTTAACCGTTTCACGGACAGTAAGCTTGTCTATGAACCGGGTTTCCTGCAGGGATAACCCGATGACATTCCGCAGTTCATCTTCATTGCCTTTCCACTTTTTCCCAAGGATAAAGATCTCTCCCTGGTCGGGTTTCTGGATACCTTCGATCATTTCCACCAAGGTGGTTTTTCCGGCACCATTGGGCCCCAACAAAGCGACAAACTGCCCTTGAAAAATGCGGAGATTTATGCCCCTGACTGCCTGAACGGTCTTAAAGGACTTGACAACATTTTTAACTTCGATTACTGGATCCCCCGGTAGCATCGGCTGACAACATCTTTAGTGTGTATATTCGTCGATCACTGATTCGAGGCTTTTCCGGCAAACCTTGCAAAATTTTATGTGCCGGGTATACATGATGCAGTCGAGCTGCGGCCGGTAAAGTCCTTTCTGGGTATAATCGGCACCTTCAAAAGCGCCGGCTTTACCGGCATATTTTTCTTTGGAGAAAAACTGTTCCTCCTGCTTCATCTGGCGTGTGAAAAGATCTTCTACAACACTTTCAGGGACATTTGCCCGGCGAAGGCTGTCGCGTTCTTTCTGGATTTTGTAGCCGTATTTATCGAAAACTTCTTTATTCCAGGGCGTCGGGATGGGTGTTCCGGGTTCCACGACAGATTTCCATTTCAGGTTATCTTTGTCCAGCAGGGCGGTAACATTGGGTTCCCAGGGTTCCACTGTGATCTTCTGTGCTTCATAGGAAACCGAAGAAGTATAATATTCATCAGCAAGGGCTCCCATATGGTGCCCGAGTTCATGAACCATGATGTAGTCGGCAAATTTGTTATCTGCCGAAACAGTGGTGTAGAGGTTGTAAATCCCGCCGCCGCCATAGGTCTTTTCATTGATCAGGATCACCATGAAGTCATAAGGAACTTCAGATGCGATATTCCGGACCGTTTTATTGTCGAAAGTCAATGCGTATCTTTCGGAATCGAAGATCCCGTATGATATGGAGAGGGGCGTACGCTTAAACACACCCGGTTGGGGTTTACTCACGCCCGACTGCCCTGCAGGTGTTTCGATGGCACGGATGTTCAGGTCGCTTTTCCTTGATTTGAAAGGCTCAACAGTAAGTAACACGTCTGTGAGACGTTTTATATCTTTCCGGAATTTTTCCATTTCATTTGCAGAATAGCCGTCTCCAAGGATGACAATATCCAGTTTCTGAGATGCCGGCCCGTTATCGAGGATCATATCAATCTTATGGGTTGGCGCTATATCGGCAGGATTAACCTGGCGGGAAGCAGGATCAATAATTGTAGTCCATATTGCCTGGAATTTGTTCTCCGGGTTTCTTCTTTTCAGGATTACGATGACCGGTTTCTTAGGCCATGGGAACCGTAAGGATTCATGAAACGTTCCGTTTCCTTTTTCCGCTTCGGGCGTCGATTGCCATTCCCCGAAAATACTTGAAAAACCACGGGAATAGATCGGCGTTTTGGTTTCACTGTCGAGCACCTCGAAAAAATACTGTCCGAGTTCGAGCCGGTCAATAAGCTGTGTCTTGCTTCCTGGCCATATCCCATCAGATACAACTTGGTCAGTTGTAAAATGTTCTTCCGTTGCATTCCCTGTGTGGTAGAGATCCAATCGCATGGTCTTATCCATGAAAAATTTTTCAAAAACAGCTTTCCCTGCAGGCATATCCATCGTAGTTTCCATAGAAGATGTGGTCGGTCCTTTAAGGACCTGCAGGTAAGCGGCAATTGGTAAAAACAAAAATCCAAGCAGTAGGGCTTTTAATCTCATCTTTAAAGTTAATTAATGATCCAATACGGGTGCGTGAAAAATGATGACAAGTTCCCGGGAACTTTAGTCTGCAAAAATACAGATTTTCTTGATTGTTTTGCAGCGGATTATTGACTCCTGCGTATGACCACATTGTTAAAAAAATCTTGTCCTAATTTTTCAAATAATCTCAATGCGATAAGCAGATCAGATGCATTATTATAAAAATATTTCGTCCCTACGGGACTATTAACCTGAAGGGCCCCGTTCAATTCTATAAATATTTTGTCCCTACGGGACTATACGAAAGAAGAGCTGTGTATGATTCTACGAATTTTGAGTTCCATATTTGTCACACCGGTACCTGTTTATATATGGGATGTATATGATATTACTGGTTTTATTTTTCATGCAGGACTGTCCCTACGGGACTATAAGTTAGAAAAGCTGTGTTTGATTCTACTGGTTTTGATCTTCACATTTGTCCCATTGGTACCTGTATATTGATGGGATGTAGATGATATTACGGGTTTTGTTTTTCACACGCGACTGTCCCGTAGGGACAAAATATTTATAGCATGGAGAAAACAAAAACACCAGAGAGTCCCGCAGGGACGTAATGGAAATTTAACCACATCATGTCCGATTGCCTATTCCCCTGTTGTGAAATTGATAAACCAAGTTGAATGTTTAGGAAAAGCCTTTCCCTCACCGGGATTAATGATTTCAACATGATGGATATTAGCAAGCACTGAAGGCTTTGTGGTCAAACATCAAATATCCGCACACTGATCCTGATGAGTCTTTCCGGGATTTATGAACCTTCAAACCTCGATAATATCCCGGATTCGATCAATGAAGGATTTCTGATCATTCGCCACCTTGATCGGGTTGACGACTTCCCCGGAGAAATGCAGCTTGTTTCAAGGAGAAAACAGAGCGACACCGATATCATTGCCCGGATGCTGTTGGATCATTTTAAGAGTGAGCCTCTTGTCCTTAAAGCCATTCCTGTGTTCAATGTAAATTTCGTGAGTTATGAAATGCTGGGGCCGGTGTTTGATAATGATTTCGGGGTTATGTATTCTTTTAAGCTTCAGGATTGCCTTAATCTTGAGTTTAATCTAATCAATTGGGAAAAAGGATAGGTCAGCATCTCATTTATATCTTTGTATTTCATAGAATATTTCTCTTAAAAAATTAGGTCATTCAAATATTCACTATATTTGAGTACGTATTAACTCACAAGTGTAAACCATATCCTTCTGATTTTGGTTTGACATATGTGAATTTTAATCTGACAAGTGAGTTATTTTCTATTAATTTTTTGATTGTTAAGTAGTATGTGGCGAAATAAATCTAAATGATGAATACCAAACACAATATTCAAAAGCAGATTGAGCCTTTATTAGAGAAACATTTTCCACTTTTAAATCAATTTTGGAATGATTGGTTGTTGCCATTGACAGGACAACCGTATAATAACGATTGGCGAAATGACACAATTCCAAACCTTGAAGAGATAGGAATGAATTGGTTTGGAATTATAAAAAGTTTGAACTACATCAATCATAATAAATTAAATGTAAGACGCGGCGACCCAAATCAAACATATAAAAATATATATTTTCATTTTTCAATGGTTTTTGATTGTATTGATTCAATGTCAAGGAATATCGTACTATTACTTGGCCATTTGAAATTAATTGATCTAAATCAATTATTACCAAAAACGGAAAGTGATTTATTATTTGAATTTAAAGTATGGGTAGAAACAAAATACAAAAGCGCTTATGAACAGCTAGTTAATGATGGAAGACCAATAATTTATTATCCGCAACACAATGATGACTTTTTTAATCAAATTGTTCCTAAATCTGCTCGAAAAAATTATATGAGTCTTAAGGAAGATCTCAAAAAATATCGTAATTTCTTCATGCATAACCCAGGTGTTGATATAATCCAACAAGGAGAAACCTTATTTACCATAAAAAAAGAATATGTACGACTCGGGAAAAATTGGTCAGATTTAAAATTTCTTATTCACACGGATATAACCAAATTTGATAATCCGATTATTGTAGTGGAAAATGATCTTACTCAATTACTTTTCATTTTAAATGGTGAGGTTTGGGAACATATAAGTGCTGCAATGAAAAGAATTTATAAACACAAAGATTTTAATTTGATTTTTAGAGATTATCAAAGAATTATTGTGAACCGTAACTAACGAATTGTTACAGTCCATTTTATGACGGTGATGTATAATAGGAACTAACTGAAATAAATGAACAATATATGGCAAAATTAATACAACTGTCAAATACTTCATGGCAACAACCATTCATAGATAGAAAAAAAGAATTGCCGCTTTGGAGTTCTCACTCAAATGTAGCTCGCTTTTGCAGATTTGAAGACGGAACGAAAAGATTATTGAATATAAAATTTGAAGATAAATTTGGGATTGATGAGACTCATTATTTTCAAATCACAAGTGGGAACGAAATTTCGTTCCCCAAAGACTTGCAAAATAGAATAGGGAGTATTATTTTTAATAATCCAGAATCCTATTTTATCGTTACAGTTCTTGATACTTCTGACGTTTCGTTTTCTCCTTCAGATATCATTTGGATCAAGAATGTGACAAATAAGCATGGAGAACATGCTTATATGGATCTACATACCGACGAATTTATTTTACATTTTCCTAATAATATTGGAGAATCTAAGAATCTATTGAGTCCAAGAGTAAACGATATTATTATTATCCGCCAACTTATTAGAGGAAGTGCTGTATTTACTCACTTAGTAACACCTGTTGACGATATTAGAGTTGATGAAAATAATAGAGAAGAATATCGTTTTGGTCGACGAGTTAGAGTTATAGCTAAAACAGACTTGGAAAATTTAATTCCTGTGTCTTCAACATTATGGAGAAATATAAACTTTCAAGGAGTTAGTCAAGGAAACGTATGTAAGATTGAAAACATTTCTAGCGTAAGAAACATTGATGAATTGAAATTTGATATTTGGCAAAAATTTAATAGATATTTTCTTCCGAGATTTGAGCAATTTGCAACAACAACAAATGCCATAGTCAATGATCTGGCAATTACTAATCCAGATTTGTCTGTTATTGAAGGAGGATTGAGACTCGTTACACATATGATTAAAGAAAGAAACCATGATATTGTAAAAATAAAAAAGGAACTAGCGATTAAAAATAATTCTCTCATTTGTGAAGTATGCACTTTCTCATTTCCCAAAACATACAACAATGATTTCATAGAATGCCATCACTTAGTTCCGATTGGAACACCAGGAGTTCGAGAAACAAGGTTACAAGATCTTGGTTTAGTTTGTGCTAATTGTCATCGTATGTTACATATTAAATTTGATGGAAAGTATCTATCAATAGAGCAACTCAGAGTACGAATGCATAATTTGATAACCTCTTAAACTGACCAAGAAAAACAAGCCTTTTGTGAAAAAGAAGATTACTGGGATATTGACTCTTCCAAAAAGATAAAGAATCTGTGCTAAAGAATAATGAAATTAATCTGGAAGTTGCAAAGCTAATAGACTTGTTAGATATAAGCAAGGAACAACCTTCTCAGGTTAATTCATTATCAGAATTTAAAAATCTTAAAGGCACTTCAGAGATTCTTAATCTTGGTGAAGTTAACAACATGAAAACTTATAATACTGATGGATATGGTAATCGAGCGAGTGCTTTTATAGGATTGGAAGAAGGTTTTGTTGGTTTATCAACTGAAAAGTACAAATCATTTCAGAATGTCGTAATCAAAATTTTAGAGGACGATCATATAAATATAAAAGTGGATTTTGAATATATCAAAGATGTTTTATTTGATTGGATAATTAATAGTTATAAAGGAAAACGCATTAACCAGGAATTCCTTAACTATCTGGATGATAGAATTTTGTTGGATTGTAAGGAATACTTATTCTATTTTAAAATTTTGGCTTTAGCAATTGAATCAAGCTTTTTCGTGGGAGAAGTCGAAATTACTCATTTGAGCGAGGATAAAATTCAAACTAAGATAAATCGATTGAAGGATTTGAAAGGAATGGACCAAGAGGAGCTGGATGGTTTTTTTAAAGAATTCAAAGAACCAGTTTTAGCATGTTGCAAATCTCATGGTGTTAAGAATAAGGCGCAAAAAAATGCAATGGTCAAGGTTGAATTAGCAATCAATGCGTTGAAGTGTTTTTTTATAAATGAGTCACTTCATATTTCATATCAAATCTTTGACGTGGATTTTAATTTCAATTCGACTGACTTTTCATCCTTTCTTCTAGAATCCAATGAGAAAGAAATTGATTTTAATAGTTCATTAAATAGAATCAGAGGAACTCTCCCGATCATTATAGATAATAATCGGTTGATTGAACTAGAAAATAGTGGCCTTAAAAGTTTCAGTTCTTTTATTAAAAATGGAAGATCTGGTTCCTTATACCTGGAAATTATTAATGGTATCAACCATTTAGGTGAGATTACAGCTACAAGAAACCTGTATGACTATTCCGGACAAAGTAGG
>PLMO01000084.1:6236-8060 GCA_003142515.1 Bacteroidales bacterium | reverse complement strand
GCAGTGGTTCCTGCGCATCACGGCCTACGCGCAACGTTTGCTTGACGGACTCGAACAGATCGACTTTTCGGAATCTTTAAAAGAGATCCAGAAGAATTGGATCGGTCGTTCGGAAGGCGCTGAGATTGCGTTTCCCATTGAGAATACAACTTACAAACTGGATATTTTCACGACCCGTCCCGATACCATCTTCGGGGCTACCTTCATGGTTACCGCACCTGAGCATGAACTCGTCGAAGCCATATCCACACCCGGACAGCATTCCGCTATAAGAAATTACCTTCAATGGGCAAAGAACCGTTCGGAACGTGAGCGGATGACGGAAGTGAAAAATATTACAGGGGAATTTACCGGCGCTTACTGCCTGAATCCTCTGAATGGGAATAAAATTCCGATATGGGTTGCTGATTATGTGCTGGCAGGATATGGCACCGGAGCCATCATGGCTGTTCCGGCGCATGACAGCCGGGATTATGATTTTGCAAAACATTTCAACCTGCCGATAGTGGAAGTGGTCTCTGGAGGGGATATTTCCGAAAGCTCCTATGATGCCAAAGACGGGATCCTAGTCAATTCGGAATTCATCAACGGTATGAAGGTTAAAGAGGCTGTTTCTGCCGTGATCCGTAAGGTGGAAGAGATGAAGATCGGAAAAGGAACGGTGAATTTTCGGCTTCGTGATGCCATCTTCAGCCGTCAGCGTTATTGGGGCGAACCTTTCCCGGTTTATTACAAAGCCGGGATTGCCTATGTTTTGGATGAATCCAAACTTCCGCTGGTGCTTCCTGATGTTGACAAATATCTTCCGACGGAAACCGGTGAGCCACCTCTTGCCCGTGCCAAAAACTGGAAAACGAATGAAGGATATCCTTATGAAACCAGCACCATGCCCGGCTTTGCAGGCTCAAGTGGGTATTACCTTCGTTACATGGATCCGCATAACNNGCCGAACATGCTACCGGACACCTGGTCTATTCGCGGTTCTGGAATAAGTTTCTTTTCGATATCGGGCTGGTGTGTAAAGATGAACCGTATAAAAAACTCATCAACCAGGGGATGATCCAGGGCAGGTCAAACCTTGTTTATCGGATCAAAAACACCAACACATTTGTCTCTTATAATCTGAAAAAGGATTACGAAGTAACGGAAATGCATGTGGAAGTAAACATTGTGGAGAATGATGTGCTCGACCTTGATGCATTCAAAACCTGGCGTCCTGATTTTGCGGATGCAGAATTTATCTTTGAAGAAGGAAAATATATCTGCGGTTCGGAAGTGGAAAAAATGTCGAAATCATTTCATAATGTGATCAACCCAGACGCTTTAATAGAACGTTACGGTGCAGATACCCTGCGGCTTTATGAGATGTTCCTAGGTCCTCTCGAGCAATCGAAGCCCTGGGATACCAATGGCATCGAGGGTGTTTTCCGTTTTATCCGGAAGTTCTGGAGATTATACCACGACCGGGAGAATGAATTTTCGGTGACCGGTGAAGAACCGACAAAAGAAGAATTGAAGATCCTGCATAAAACCATTAAGAAGACTCAGGATGATATTGAGAGGTTTTCTTTTAATACCGCAGTTTCCAATTTTATGATCTGTGTGAATGAACTTTCCGAACTGAAATGCAGCAAGCGGGCAATCCTTGAACCGCTTGTGATCCTGATCGCGCCGTATGCCCCGCACATGGCAGAAGAGCTGTGGGAGAATTTCGGACATGCCGACACTATAACATATGCCACTTTCCCCAGATTCCATGAAGAATTTACTGTTGAGAATACTTTTCATTATCCTGTTTCGTTTAATGGGAAGATGCGGTTTCAG
>PLMO01000084.1:0-6212 GCA_003142515.1 Bacteroidales bacterium | reverse complement strand
TCTTCATTCTTCATTCTTCATTATCCATGCCCAGTCATTGGTGCCGGTCCGGAATACGTCATTCATCCGTGGCGAGAAGCTGAAATTCAAGGCTTATTACGATTCTTTTATGACAGGGAAAGTCATGGCCGGCGTGGCTACGCTTGAAGTTAAATTCGAAGATAAAAGAATCGACGGGCGGAGCACATTTCACGTCGTAGGTGAAGGAAAATCGAAGGGCGCATTTAACTTCTTTTATAAGGTCAACGACCGGTTTGAGTCATACATAGATGAGGAATATCTTGTGCCCTGGTTATTTATCCGCAATACGCATGAAGGGAATTATACGGTGGATGACGAAGTACGATTCAACCAATATTCTGGAAACTTTTCCAGCCATAAGGCCAACAAAAAAATGAAACCCGGCACTCATGATATCTTTTCCGCCTTCTACTATTCCCGGACACTTGATTTTTCCAATCTCAAAGTGGGCGATCGTTTTCCCTCGAATTTTTTACTGGACGATTCTGTATATGTTTCTTTCATCGAATTTGCCGGGCGTGAAGAATTGCAAACCGACCTCGGAAAGTTCCGCTGCTTGAAATTTAAACCAATGGTGGCAACCGGGAATGTATTCAGCCAGCCTTACCCGATGGAGATTTGGGTCTCCGATGACCAGAACCGGATTCCGATCCTGGCAAAATCCGCAGTCGTCATAGGGTCTGTCAAACTTGAACTGACCGATTATAAAGGACTGGCGAACCCGGTTACTTCATTAATTGGTAATTCTAAGTGATTTCTTTTATAATTGCATTTTCAAACCGTATTTCTTATGAAAACAAAACCTGTCATCTTAGGGTTTGTACTTTTTTTCACGGTTTTGTATCTTTTCGCCCAAAATCCACATCCCAGCTCGCCAACTCACCAATTCACAATTTCACCAACCCGTCAATTCGCTAACTTCAACTATACCCGTCAGTGGAAAAAGGTCGATTCCCTGTCAAACCTGGGTCTTCCGAAATCTGCCCTTGTGATCGTGAATAAAATCTACGACCAGGCGAAAAAGGAAAAGAACGATCCACAATACATCAAAGCCGTTATATTCCGGCTAAAACTGAAAGCAGATTACAGGGAAGATGCGGTAGTCGCATCCATCAAGGAAATCCGGACGGAGATTAAAGAATCACATGAACCGGCACGACAAATCCTGAATTCCATCCTTGCAGAGATCTATCAAACGTATTACCAGAATAACCGTTATCGTTTCCAGGACCGGACACAGGTATTGAATAACACTTCTGACAGCATCCAGACCTGGGATCTGAAAACTTTGACCCGGAAAACTGTAAAGACCTATCTCCTTTCCCTTCAGAATCCCGCGTTATTGCAGTCATTGCCGATCGGCAACTTTGAGGATATCCTGGTAAAACCGGATACGCAGGAAAAGAAGGAAGCAAAATGGATGGAAAAAAGCAAAACCGGCTATCGTCCTATGTTATATGACTTTTTATGCTGGCGTGCACTGGATTACTTTACCGGAAATGAAATCCTTGATAAAGTCTCTGCCGAATCTTTTTCCCTCGACCAGTATGCTTATTTCCTGCAGGCACATGAGTTTGCAGCCCTGAAGTTGGAATTACCTTTAGATTCCTCATCATTTCTTGCTTACGCGCTAAAAATTTATCATGTTCTTGCAACCTTCCATTCCACTGACAAAGATCCACGCGCATTGATCGACGAAGAAATTCATCGTTTCCGGTTCCTGAAAGAAAATTCAATCGTTAATGAAAAAGACAGCCTGTACCTTGATGCATTGAAAAAACTGGAGCAAACTTACTTGTTATCTCCGTATTCAACTGATGCTACTTATGCCATTGCCGTTTTTCTAAAAGAACAGGGTTCGCAATATCACCCGGCCGAATCCCAAAAATACAAATGGGATCTGAAGGAAGCTTTGGAATATTGCAACCTGGCAATAAAACGGTTTCCTGAAAGCACAGGGGTCAGCAATTGCAAGCTGCTGGCTGGGGAGATCGAAAAATCCGCATTACAGGTCCAGGCCGAATATGCCATTGTGCCCCAAAAACCATCCCTGGGAATGATCGAATTCAGGAACCTGAAAACCCTCTATTTCCGGCTTGCAAAATCAGATCCGGACGTTGACCGGGAAAAAACCATGAACCGTTCCAGGGAAGAACTGGTTTCTTATTATACCGGCCTGGTATTTCAGAAAAACTGGTCGCTGGACTTGCCCAATGACGGCGATTTCCAGTCGCACAGTTTGGAGATCCGCATTCCCGAATTGCCGGTTGGATATTATATCCTCATCGCTTCCTCTGACCCGGATTTCAAAGATGCCGGCCAGGTGATCGCCTGGGAGTTCTTTTTTTCCACCCAGATCAGTTATATCAGCCAGCGGAGCGAGAAAAGCAAAGTGGTCTTCTACATCCTCGACAGGGAAACCGGATTTCCCCTGAAAAACGTCGTTGCAGAAGCATTTCACAATACTTACAACTACAACGTGCGGAAGTATGAAAATCAGAAGCTCGGTGAGTATGTGACCGATGAAAACGGAACTATCTCGCTGCCGACATTGCCGCAGAATTTACCGTACAACAATATATTCCTGCGCCTGAGGATGAAGGACGACTCCTTCGTGACCGGGAATTATTATCAATATCCCGTGAATGAACAACATGAGAAAACAACGCTGAAAACATTCTTTTTCACCGACCGGTGTATTTACCGGCCCGGGCAAACGGTTTATTTCAAAGGAATCCTGCTCGAAAAAAAAGGCGATAATTTCAGCATTAAACCTGGCGTACAGACCACTACGCTCTTCACTGATATAAACAATCAGAAGATTGCCGAAGAGACTTTCACCACCAATGAATTCGGGTCGTTTAACGGGTCGTTTGTGATCCCCCAGAGGTTGTTATTGGGAACCATGAACATTTCGAATGGTTCTGGTTCGTTTACTATTTCAGTTGAGGAATACAAACGCCCTACTTTTGAGGTTTCCTTCGAACCCATGGAAGGAAATTACCGCCTCAACGACAGCATGACGCTTACCGGAAAAGCCATTGCTTATGCCGGGAACAACATCGATGGCGCTGAGGTGAAGTACAGGGTAGTACGCTCGGCCCGTTTTCCTTTCCGGGAAAGAGAATGGTGGCACCCCATGCTCTCCATCCCTGAAACAGAAATCCTTCAGGGCATCATGAAAACAGCCAATGATGGCAGTTTTAATGTTAAGTTTAAGGCCGTTCCGGATCTTTCCATTGATAAATCTTCAAAACCGGTATTCGATTATGTGATTTATGCAGATGTGACTGATATCAATGGGGAAACACAATCGGCCAACGAAAGTGTCTCTGTCGGCTATGTTTCCCTGTTGATAGGGATGGATGTTCCGGAAAAGCTGGATCCAACCCGGGATACGCTGTTTCACCTGACGGCAACAAACCTGAATGGGCGAAAGACTTCCACATCAGTTAGCATGAACATTCAGCGCTTGCATCAACCTGACCGGTTTTTCGTTTTGCGTCAATGGGCCAAACCAGATCTCATGGGAATGACAGAAAAAGAATTTCATATTGCTTTCCCGAACTATGTTTATAAAGATGAGAATATCATAACCAACTGGCCGGTTGAACAGGAAATCCTGAAAAAAGAAATCAATACGGCAACGGACTCCATATTCCGTTTTTCACAGGTTGCTACAAAGTCGGCGGTCCTCCCGCAAGGCACATACCTGTTGACCCTCAAAGCAAAGGATCCATACGGTGAAGAGGTTGAGCAAAAGATGCCGTTTGTGATTTATGATCCTTCTTCTGCCCTGGTTCCGGTGCAGGAGATTGATTGGTTTGTTCCGGTTAAAACAAGTGGTGAGCCCGGTGAGAAGGCAAAATTTTTGGTCGGCTCAAAAGCAGAAAATGTGAATGTTCTCTATGAGATCCGGGTACATGATACGCTTTTTTCACGGCAATGGCTGAAGCTCAGCAATAACCAGGTACTTGTTGAGATCCCGATCCGTGAAAAGTTCAGGGGAAATTTTTCCGTAAATTTTATTTTTATCCGGTACAACAGATCTTTCCAGCATACCGAGTTGGTGTATGTTCCTTATACAAATAAGAAACTTGACATCAAATTTGAAACTTTCCGTAACAAACTATATCCCGGACAAAATGAAGAATGGAAGATCCGGATTACCGATGCGGCGAAGAAAGGAGTGAAGGCTGAATACCTCACGGCCATGTACGATGAGTCTCTGGATGTATTTGCACCCAATAGTTGGTCGTTTTCTGTTTTGCATGATTATTACTCGTCTCTTCCCTGGGAAGTTAACGGGGCTTTCCGGGTTTCATCAGGTTTATACTATCCGCTGCATTATGCCGGTGGGGAATATTTCTCACCCGTTTATGAAGAGCTGAATTGGTTTGGACTTGGTTTGAATGGAGGATACAGGGATGGTGGGTTGAAAATGGACAGGTCAGCTAAGGTTATGACACCTATGGCTGTTAGTAATGAACAGCCTCCTGAAGAAACTGAAAACGTTGTAGGATTCTTAAACACTCCAGCTGGTATTCCTCCTTCCCTTGATGGGAAAGCGGCGGAAACGAAAAAAGTATTACCCAAAGTTGAAACACAAGCAGGAGTGCAGATCCGGAGGGATTTCCGGGAAACAGCATTCTTCTATCCTTCGCTTGTTACTGATTCGGCAGGAAACCTCGACGTGAAATTCACCTTGCCGGAATCCCTTACAAAATGGAAGATCCTCGGGTTTGCCCATACGAAACAACTAGACTACGGGTTGACCGAAAAAGAGATCCTGACTCATAAAGACCTTATGGTATTCCCTAATTCCCCGCGGTTTGTCCGCCAGGGTGATACCCTTATTTTCAGTACAAAGGTGGTTAATCTCAGCGAGCGGGCATTGAACGGGGAAGTGGTTCTGGAGTTGTCGGATGCATTGACACAAAAGACGGTTAACCTGTTGATCTCAGGTAATAAAACACCGGCATTCACCCTGCTCACCGGGCAAAGTTCGGCATTTCAATGGAGGCTGGCCATTCCCAACGATCCTTCCCTTTCTGTCCTTCAGTACCGTATTACAGCGAAGGCATGTAATTTCAGCGACGGGGAAGAAAAAGCATTTCCGGTCCTGACAAACCGTATGCTGGTAACCGAGGCTTTGCCGCTGCCGTTGAGGGGAAAGGGTTCATTTGATTTCAAATTTGATAAGTTGCTGAATTTCTCCACGGGGAAAACCCTAAAAAATTATAAGCTAACCTTCGAATTTGCATCGAATCCGGCATGGTATGCCGTCCAGGCGCTTTCAATCCTTGATGACCCGGTTTATCCGAATGCAGATAATGTTTTCCGTTCGTTCTATGCCAACAGTATTGCTTCGTTCATTGCCAACTCGAATCCGAAGATAAAGCACGTCTTCGATAGTTGGAAAAATCTTACGCCCGACGCACTGCTGTCGAACCTCGAAAAAAACCAGCAGTTGAAATCTGCCTTACTCCAGGAAACCCCATGGGTGCTGGAAGCAAAGGATGAGTCGCAGCGGAAACAACGGTTGGCAATCTTTTTCGACCTGAATACTCTTTCCGGAAAGCTCGACCAAAACATGAAAATATTGCAGAAGATGCAGGTATCTTCCGGCGGATGGCCCTGGTTTGACGGAATGCCAGAAAACCGTTATATCACGCAGTATATCGTTACCGGTCTCGGGCATCTTGATCATCTTGGAATAAAAAATATCCGTGAAGACAAAGACACCTGGAACATGCTGAACAAGGCCATCGTCTATCTTGATGGTGAAATTGTGAAGGATTACAATAATATCAAAAAATATTATCCTGAAAAGATGGACGAGAACCACCTCGGTGCGACACAGATCCAATACCTGTATGCCCGGAGTTATTATCTCTCCGACATTCCTTTGAAAGGTAATGGCGAGTTGAAAACCGTCTTCCAATACTTCCAGCACCAGGCGGAGAAATACTGGCTGCAAAATGATCTTTATTGCCAGGGTATGATTGGGCTTGCATTAAACAGATTGGGCAATAATGATGTTCCTGCTGCCATCCTGAAATCTCTTTCTGAAAAAGCTCTTCATTCTCCTGAAATGGGCATGTACTGGGCGACGCAAAGTGGTTATGAATGGCACCAGGCACCCGTGGAAACCCAGGCCCTCCTGATCGAGGTATATGAAGAAATTACTG
>PLMO01000023.1 GCA_003142515.1 Bacteroidales bacterium | reverse complement strand
GATAATACGGGCATGGGCGATGGTGCTGCACATGGCCACATTCGTGTAAATGTATGTGATCGTATGTGTGCCGATGCCTGCAAGCGCCGGGGTAAAAACGCCGGTCAACGAATTGACTCCCGGCCCGGAATAGGTTCCTCCCAACGGAATTCCACCTTTGAGCTTAATTGGCTTGGCATTGATGGTGGTGATCGTGTCGAAGCATGAAGTGAAGGTAACTATTGGAGCTAAAGTACCACTCATGATGATCTTTGCAGAACTGGCCGGGTTACCTGTAACACAACTCAGGTTAGAGGTCATGATACAACGAACGCTGTCGTTATTGGCTGGGTTATAGGCGAAGGTTGATGAATTTGTTCCAGCATTGATTCCGTTGACTTTCCACTGGTATGCAGGTGCCGATCCTCCATTTACAGGTGTCGCAGTGAATGTATCAGATGATCCGGGACAGAAGGGGTTGCTGGATGGGGCTATGCTGACTCCCGCTGGAAGACTGTTATTTTCAACCATTGTGATAGTGATACTGGATGCTGGATTACTGGATGTACATAGTTCGGACGAAGTAAGAATACAATAAACCTGATCACCGTTTGATGGGTTGTAGATATAGTTTGGACTATCTGTTCCGGCATTGGTGCTATTTACCTTCCATTGAAAAGAGGGAGTTGTACCACCATTTGTGGGAGTTGCTGTAAATGTCACGGAACTGCCAGGACAGAATGGGTTTGCTGAAGCAGCTATCGTGATGCTGACAGGAAGGTTCGGGCTGACGGATACAAGATGCTGGATGCTGGATGCCGGATTATCGGATGTACAGGTTTCTGATGAGGTCAGAATGCAGGATACCAAATCGCCGTTTACGGGGATATAGGAAAAATTTGGACTATCGGTTCCGGTATTAAATCCATTCACCTTCCACTGGAAGAAAGGAGTTGTTCCACCGTTTATTGGAGTAGCCGTGAAGGTTACACTTGATCCTGCACAGACCGGATTGGACGATGGATTGATGCTGATATTAACAATCAATACACTATCAATAACCATCAATATCGAATTGCTAAGAGCGGGATTGTTGGATATGCAACTGGTAAGCGAAGAAGTAAGTAAGCAGGTTACAACATCACCATTCAGCGGAGTATTAGTAAAGGTTGTTGAATTTGTTCCGGAATTGATCCCGTTTACTTTCCATTGATAAACCGGGGTTATTCCGGGGTTGGTTGGTGTTGCCGTAAAGGTGACCGGTGTTCCTGCACAAATGTTGTTCATTGATACTGAAATACTGACTTTCACTGAATCTCCGGGAGTTACAGTGACAACAAAATCCACCGGTGTCCCGGTACAACTTCCAACTTTTGGTGTGATGTGATAAGTTACAATTCCAGGATTAGAGAGGGAATTTACCAGCACCTGGTTAATGACGAGTCCTGAATCCGGGCTGAACCCTGTAACATTACCGGAAGTTAAGGTTGCTGCCCAATAGAAGTTTGTTCCGGGAACTGAAGAAGTTAATGCTATGTTGGTTGATTCGCCTGAACAAATAGATTTGGAAAGAGGATTATTGGTAACCGAAGGAATCGACGTTGTTATCAATTGAACCGTATCCATTCCACTGCATCCATTGCCATTGGTTACAGTAACATCATAGGTTCCCGCCAAGCCTGTTCGGAAGGATTGAGAAGTACCGACCGTATCTCCGGAAACAAGAGCTTTCCACAAATATGTGCACCCGGAACAGGCGCCTGCATCGAATGTGGTGGAATCTCCTGCACATATTGTTCTATCCACCCCAAGAGCGACCTGGGGACCCGGAATAATAGTAATTGTTTGCCATGAAGTATCTGTTCTGTTGTCTATATGTCTTACAAATAATTCCACAGTATAGGTTCCTGCATTGGAATAAACATGCGAAGGTTTACTCAGAGTTGAAGAATTGTTTATTCCCGATCCCGGATCTCCAAAGTCCCAGTGAGTGCTGTCGGCAGGTGGCCAGATATCACCTGAAAAATGAACGGAATCCCATTGACATTGACCATCAGGATGAATGTAAGCTTTGTATTTTTGGAGGAATTGAACCAGACCGCTATTGTTCTCTCCAGTCAAGCTAACTGCATTTTTTTGATAATAGCATGCTGATCCAGGTAAGGAAGGATTATTAATACAATGTAATGAATCTATAAAAGGATCACCGGCGCAATAGATCTTCCAATTCGGGGCCAATTGCATTTTACAGCTAAATCCATCACCAATTTCAACCTGGTGCTGAATAAAACTGAGCGAATCTGTAAAAGATAAGTCAAACTGCCAGCCTAAGAATCCACTTTGGTTTCCGTTCGACCCAGCCATACATAAGTAAAGATACCTGGAATCAACTGAAAATTCAGCTCCGACAGCATAGATCCCAATTTTAAACATTGGTGTTACAACTCCGGTCAATGTATTAAAATTACAAATTTCTGTAAGAGAATCAGAACATACCAGTTTTGTTCCATCCTGTGATATTTTTAAATCACCTCCCCCTCTTATCTTTATATGACCACTTTGGGTGTAAAAGCGTGTTGCTAAACCACTTGTGCTAATAACCGGAGAAGAACTTACACCGGTTGCGGTGACAAGATATGCAAGATATTGGCTCGTCGGGCTATGTTTGCGAACAACCACCCAAACATCCTTGTTGTTTTTATGTCTTACTCCTGTTAATTGGTCCACCGCACTGTCACCGAAAGGGATAGAAATATTCTTCATCCCTGCTACAACATCACCCAATCCTCCTTGTAATGTCATATCAATCAGGGAATAGTGCAACCCAATAAGAGGAGGACCATTAATTGGATCCGGTTGTCCTACAGTAAATATGTAATATTGGTTGCTGTTTCCCATTTTTGGCACGGAAAAAATTGGTTGACGACAATAATTTCCTCCAAGGATACCTATACCATTCGGCATCATTGAATTATTTTTATTCCAGACATTATATCCGTTTGAATAATACAGAAGGTTCCCCAAAGAATCTGACATACTGGTTGAGGTACCTCCGGCCCCTTGAGTTAATGCACTGCCTGATACTCCAACAGGACTTCCGGAGATAAAGGTCATAGCTGCATTCCAGCCAAAATACCAGTTGTTCCATTCGCCCTGTGCAATTAATGAAAATGGGGTTAATAGAAAAAAGAAAAAAAAGCAGTAAATTTTATTCATGAAATAATTAC
>PLMO01000103.1:205-4363 GCA_003142515.1 Bacteroidales bacterium | reverse complement strand
TTTTTATGAATTATTCAGGTTAGTGATCAATGGTTTTTCAAGGAGAAGATCCTTTACAGGGTCAAAATAGAAGTTGTTCTGTGAAAGGATTTTCTTACCGGAAGTTAACTGTGCAGTAAAGACAAGTTGTTTCGTGTCTTTACCCTGTACCAGTTTATCTACCGGAATTTCAAAATAGGAAGAGGAAGAATTTTGGTGGACGTAGGTAGTCAGTATCGTATCAAAGAAAATCCGGCCTCCGAAATCCCTAAGGCTAAGCCGAAGGTTAAGCTGGCAATCCTGAAGACTATCGGAGATGATATAGACCTGGAGGATCCCGTTTTTAACAACCGGAGAAACGAGCATGGTATTATATTCGTTTTTTACAAAATATTGAAGGGCTTTTTCATGTCCGTAATAATCCCGGGAAGACCAGGAAACCACCGGCCAGCAATCGTTCAGCTGCCAGTAGAGGGTTCCCATACAATACGGTTTTGCCCGCCGGTGTGCCTCGATGGCTGTCTTGATCCCTTCTGCCTGGAGTAATTGGCTCACATAAACATACGAGTTGAAATCTTTGGGGCGTTTGTAATCCCTGAGCATATACTCATCAATGGTTTCATATCCTACTGGATGCTTCTGGTGCGCTTTCATCACCTGTGAGCCCAATTTCCGGTCGCCTGGAAGGGTGAATTTCCTGATCGATTCCATTGCGGGAAATCCCTGGAATCCATACTCACTCATGAACCTTCCGATTTTATCCTTATAGGCCGAGAAAGGTTCTTTTCCCCACCATACACCCCAATAGTGCATATCTCCCTGTTCTGCACTTTCCGGTCGTCCCCATCCGATGCGTGGCGAAGAAAGAATATAAGGACGGAGGGAATCGTATTTCGAGATGACAGTCAGCAGGGTGCCGCCGAAAATACTTTTGTAGTTATTCCAGACCTCTGCCGAATCCTGGGGAGTGTATCCGTATTTTTTCTGCCATTCCCAGTTCTTCCAGCCTTCATCGATTTCATTATTTCCGCACCAAAGCGCTATGCACGTATGATTTCTAAGGCGGACCACATTTTGTATGGCTTCGGCCTGAACATTCCTGATAAAATCTTTGTTATCCGGGTAAAGTGCACAGGCAAACATAAAATCCTGCCACACCAGAATTCCATTCTCATCACAAAGATCATAGAAAATATCATTTTCATAAATGCCACCGCCCCAGATACGTAACATGTTCATATTTGCAGCTTTTACAGAAGCAATCAATGCTTTGTAAGAGGAATCGGTAACTCTCGAAGGGAAGTTGTCCTGGGGGATATAATTCGCCCCTTTCATGAATACCGGAATGCCATTCACCACGAAGTGAAAACTGTTCCCGGTAGAATCCTTCTCTTCATGCAGCTCAATGGTCCGTAAACCCACTTTCTGAGTTCCTTCAGATGCGAGTTTTCCGGTAAAATAAACCTTATGATGGATAGCATAGAGGTAGGGATCGCCCAGTCCGTTCGGCCACCAGCGTTTTGGGTTCCGGATCTGGAAATCGATTCGTGCGACATTCACTCCGCTTTGCAGAGGTACCTTTTTTGTTGCCAGCATTTTATCCTTTACAGAAAGTTGTATGAAAGCTGTATCGGAAACGGAAGACAGTAAGGTGAATACTGCCGTAAGGTTCGCGATGGAATCAGACAAGTTCTTTTGGATGTATTGAACACCCAGTACATTCATTTGGTCCCAGCAACGGATATAGATCGGTCGCCAGATGCCGCTTGTGATCAGGGTAGGGCCCCAATCCCAACCAAACTGGTAGGCAGCTTTCCTGCAAACCACTTTCTCGTCGCCCGGAAGTTTGTGTTTCAGGCGGCCGTAACGGGATTTATTTTCAGCAGTAACGGAAGGAAACTGGACCCTCAGGTGATTGACCCCGATTCTCAACAGTCGCTGAATATTTGCATACCAGTCACGGAACATATTATCGGCAATGATGATCAACGAGTCGTTCAAGTATACATTGGCATAAGTGTCCAGTCCTTTACATACAAGTTCAATGTGAGGGAACCGGAAGATAGTATCTGATATCAGGAATGTTTTTTCATACTCCCAACCGATGTCACTGATCCATTGTATGTTTTTTTCATTGTCACGTAAAAAAGGATCAGGGATGAGGTTGTTTCTCATCAGGTCGGTATGAATACAACCAGGAACTTTGGCATCCATCCACAGGTCGGTTCTGGCCCTGCAAAATTTCCACTTTCCGCCCAGGTCGATCTTTTTCATGTCTTGTGAAAAAAGAGCAGGGGAAGTGAGAATGAGTAAAAGGAGGAGAATCGAAATGCGATGACTTCTCATATATAGGAAAAATCAGGTTTTTACCCGGCAAAAATACCATTTTTTCAATCATGCAAATTACTGCAGATGGTCCGTGATGGAGTTCCGGTTTCTTTATCCGGTTTCCATTTGCGTAAATAATGGTCTACAGGAAGAAAATAGTAAAATTTATCGTAATTTCGAATCATTATTATCCTAACTCATCCTGATTATGGAGGAAACAGAAAACCTCAGAAAAACTTTTGCTGATCTTTACGGGACCCCGGGTAATGAACCTGTTCTGTTTTTCGCCCCCGGCCGTGTCAACCTTATTGGCGAGCATACTGATTATAACGGCGGTTTCGTCCTTCCATGCGCCATACAATATGGAACATACCTGCTGATCCGGATGACTGATGAGAGGGTGATCAAACTTGCCTCTGTGAATGATCCGCAGAAAACGGTCATCCCTGTTACGGACCATTTTTCGAAGCAACCGGTCCACTGGTTCAATTATCCTCTTGGTGTTTTTGAGCAATTTATTAAAAAAGGGTTACCTGTGGGAGGGATGGAACTTTTATTTTATGGCGATATTCCTAACAACGCCGGGCTCTCCTCTTCAGCCTCCATTGAAGTGGTCACTGCATTTGCACTGAACCATCTGATAAATGGCGGGTTGGATCTGCTGGACCTCATCAAGATGTCGCAGAAAGCAGAACAGGAATTTGCCGGGGTGAATTGCGGGATCATGGACCAATTTGCAGTAGGAATGGGCAAAGCCAATCATGCGATTTTTCTGAACTGCAGCACTCTTGAGTACAAACTTGTACCCGTTCCACTTTCCGGGTATAAACTGATCATTGCCAATTCAAACAAACCCAGGAGCCTGGCCGACTCCAAATACAATGAACGGGTTGCAGAATGCCAGCTTGCCGTTGCTTTTCTCGCGGAACGTTTCTCCATCAGTAAATTGGGAGATCTTGGATTTCCGCAGTTCTTCAAAGCACAGGATTGTATTCCTGATGAGGTCATCCGGAAAAGAGCACGTCATGTGATCTCAGAAAACCAACGTGTACTTGCTTCTGTTTCAAGTCTCCTGAAAAACGACCTCCCGCAATTCGGCGTGTTGATGAATGCATCGCATGATTCGCTCCGCGATAATTATGAGGTGACAGGTTTTGAACTGGATACCCTTGTTGAAGAAGCATGGAAGATACCGGGAGTCCTTGGTTCACGTATGACCGGCGCCGGATTCGGTGGATGCACTGTAAGTCTTGTGAGGGAAGATGTTATTGCAGATTTCATTGAGGAAGTAGGCATGGAATACAAAGCAAAAACCGGACTTACTGCCGATTTTTATATTGCTGAGATCGGTGATGGGGTGAGAAGGGTTGAGTAATTCAGGTGGACATGCGGACAAGCGGACAGGCGGACAAAGGATTTCGCGTCACCTGTTCCGATACCACGACATTATAAAATAGTAAGATCTATGGCAAACAAAGACAAAAAGCATAAAGAACAAAAGAAGGAGTCAAAGAAAGTGATCAAAGAAGACATCCCCCAGGAAGCTAAAGAGAAGATGCCCTCTGGGTTTTACGAAGAAGAACTGATAAAGCTTCAGATCGACCTTGTTAAGCTCCAGGAATGGATCAGACATAAAGGACTGAGGGTGGTGGTTCTCTTTGAAGGCCGGGACGCCGCCGGCAAGGGTGGCACCATCAAAAGGATCACCCAATGCCTGAATCCCCGTATTTGCCGGGTTGTTGCACTCGGAATACCAACAGAACGCGAAAAAACGCAATGGTATTTCCAGCGCTATGTTGACCATCTTCCCGCTGCCGGAGAAATTGTTCTGTTCGACCGCAGCTGGTACAA
>PLMO01000103.1:0-200 GCA_003142515.1 Bacteroidales bacterium | reverse complement strand
AGCGATATGGAACAGGAACGCAGGTTCCAGCAACGGATCGAGGATCCGACACGACGCTGGAAGATCAGTCAGATGGATATGGCAGCAAGAACAAAATGGGTGGAATATTCGAAAGCAAAAGATGAGATGTTTGCTTACACTGATACCAAGCAATCTCCCTGGTATGTGGTGGAAGCAGATGACAAACGCCGGGCCCGCCT
>PLMO01000074.1 GCA_003142515.1 Bacteroidales bacterium | reverse complement strand
ATCGGCTCAGCGGTCCAGGAACATGTAGAACCCTTCGGCTATTCGGTCGTAAGGGAACTGGTGGGACATGGGATCGGGAAGAAATTGCATGAAAAACCAGATGTTCCGAATTATGGAAAGCGGGGAACAGGCATCAAGTTGCAGGAAGGGTTGGTAATCTGCATCGAGCCCATGATTAATCTGGGTTCAAAAAATATCATGCAGGGAAGGGATGGATGGACGATCCGAACAACCGACGGTTATCCGTCGGCACATTTTGAACTGACAGTGGTGGTGAAAAAAGAAGAACCGGATGTCCTTTCAACATTCCGGTACATTGAAGAGGTAGTGGGAATAGTATAAATATAAACGGTTTCAATGTCAAAACAAACATCAATTCAGCAGGATGGCACTGTAATCGAGTCCCTCGGTAATGCTATGTTCCGTGTGGAACTTGAAAACGGGCACGTGATAACGGCCCATATATCCGGGAAGATGAGGATGCACTACATCAAGATCCTTCCTGGCGACAGGGTAAAGATCGAAATGTCACCCTATGATTTGACAAAAGGAAGAATAACATTCAGATACCAATAGAAAACCTACATACAATGAAAGTAAGAACCTCAATCAAAAAACGTTCGGCCGATTGTAAAATCGTGCGCAGAAAGGGTAAGCTTTACATTATCAACAAAAAGAACCCCAGGTACAAACAAAGACAAGGATAATAGTTATAATCACAAAATAAAAAATTGATATGGCCAGAATTGCAGGTATTGATTTACCTAAAAATAAAAGGGGCGAGATCGGATTGACGTACATTTATGGGATTGGCCGCAGCACCGCCCAAAATATCCTGTCAAAGGCAGGAATCGACTGGAACAAAAAGGTCCAGGATTGGAATGATGAGGAACAAAATGCGATCCGTACTCTCATCAATGAAAATTTCAAGGTTGAAGGCGCACTTCGTTCGGAGGTACAGATGAACATCAAACGTTTGATGGATATCGGGTGCTACCGTGGGATCCGTCACCGTATCGGCTTACCGACACGCGGACAGAGCACGAAGAACAATGCCCGGACCCGTAAAGGAAGGAAAAAGACCGTTGCCAATAAAAAGAAGGCTACGAAAGGCTAATTTACTGTAGTGCCCTCAGTGGGTACAGGTTGTTAATCAGGAAAGCGTAAAAAAGTAATATGGCAAAGACTGAAAAAAGTTCAAAGAAAAGGGTTGTTAAGATAGATGCAATCGGAAAGGCTTTTGTAAATGCCTCTTTCAACAATATCATCATAACCCTTACCAATAATGCAGGGCAGGTTATTTCATGGGCCTCCGCCGGTAAAATGGGATTCAGAGGTTCAAAGAAGAATACTCCTTATGCTGCCCAGATGGCGGCACAGGATGCTGCAAAAGTGGCATACGACCAAGGCCTCCGGAAAGTGAAAGTGTATATCAAAGGACCGGGTGCAGGAAGGGAATCGGCTATCCGTACCATTCATACTGCCGGTATCGAAGTGATGGAGATCACAGATATCACTCCATTACCGCACAACGGTTGCAGGCCTCCCAAAAGAAGAAGGGTATAATTTCGTAATTAATCATCAATATACATAAACAAAGAGTATGGCAAGGTATATAGGTCCTAAGTCAAGAATAGCAAGAAAGTTCAGAGATCCCATTTTCGGACCCGATAAACATTACGATAAAAAGAGCTATCCTCCCGGAATGCATGGCCAGACCAAGAGAAGGGCCAAACAATCAGAGTACGGCAGCCAGCTGATGGAAAAGCAGAAAGCAAAATATACATACGGTATCCTGGAACGTCAGTTCAAGAATATCTTTTTAAAAGCTTCAAGGAAGAAAGGAATCACGGGGGAAGTACTGCTTCAGCTGATTGAATCACGGCTGGATAATGTGGTGTACCGCCTTGGAATTGCGCCTACCCGCAGTGCTGCACGCCAGCTTATCGGCCACCGTCATATTGTGGTCAATGGCAAAGTAGTCAACATTCCTTCATTTGAGGTTAAACCTGGTGATATTATCGGCGTTCGCGAACGTTCCAAGTCGCTCGAGGTGATCTCAGAGTCAGTGTCATCCCGTTCGAATGCTTATCCCTGGCTGGAATGGGACGAGCACCAGCTGGCCGGAAAATTTATGAATTATCCTGGAAGGGCTGAAATCCCGGAGAACATCAGGGAGCAACTGATCGTCGAATTATACTCTAAATAATACCTTAATACACCTCATACTGCATCTGCAGCAATAATAAGAATAAGAAAGACATTAAATCTAATTTAAACGATCTATCATGGCAATACTACCTTTCCAGAAACCCGATAAGGTGATCATGGTTGAAGCCGATGAAACCAGAGGAATTTTTGAATTCAGACCTCTGGAACCTGGATTCGGTATCACCATTGGTAATGCACTCAGAAGGATATTGCTTTCCTCTCTCGAAGGATATGCAATCACTTCTGTTAAGATTGAAGGAGTCGACCAGGAATTTTCGACCGTCAAAGGAGTTATCGAAGATGTTACTGAGATCCTCCTGAACCTCAAACAGATCCGGTTCAAGCGACAAATCGAATCCGAGATCTCTGAAAAGGTAAATGTCGTTATTGGCCAACAGAATGTTTTTAAGGCCGGTGATATCAACAAGTTCCTTTCGGTGTTCCAGGTTTTAAATCCCGATGTGGTGATCTGTCATATGGAACCCAATGTGAAGATGAACATTGAATTGTCCATCGACCGCGGCCGGGGATATATTCCAGCCGAAGAGAATAAAATGCTGGGATCTGCATTGGGAAAAATCGCCATCGATTCGATCCATACGCCTATCCGCAATGTGAAATTTCATATTGAGAACTACCGTGTAGAGCAGAAAACCGACTACGAAAAGCTGATCATCGAGCTGGATACCGATGGTTCGATCCATCCGAAAACGGCATTGAAAGAAGCCGCCAAGATCCTGATCCAGCATTTTATGTTATTTTCAGACGAAAAGATCACCCTCGATACAGCAGAAAAAGCTGTTGCTGAGGAATTCGATGAAACTTCATTACACATCCGCCAGCTTCTGAAGACAAAACTGATAGATATGGACCTTTCCGTAAGGGCACTGAATTGCCTCAAAGCTGCCGATGTGGAAACCCTGGGCGACCTCGTTGCATTTAACAAGAATGACTTGCTGAAATTCCGGAATTTCGGAAAGAAGTCACTAACCGAATTAGAGGAACTGGTGAAATCGAAAGGATTGGAATTCGGCATGAATACTACAAAATATAAATTAGATAAGGAATAATTAAAATGAGACACGGTAAGAAATTCAATCATCTGGGAAGAAAAAGTGCACACCGTAAGGCCATGCTTTCCAATATGGCCACATCGTTGATCCTACATAAACGGATTTCCACTACCCTGGCAAAAGCCAAAGCGTTGAGGACATACATTGAGCCTCTGATCACCCGTTCAAAGGAAGATTCAACCCATTCAAGGAGGCTTGTGTTCAGCTATCTTCAGAGTAAAGAAGCCGTTTCCGAATTGTTCAGGGAAGTTTCACAGAAGGTGGCAGAACGTCCCGGTGGCTATACACGGATCCTGAAAACAGTAAACCGCCTCGGAGATAATGCTGATATGTGTATCGTAGAACTGGTGGATTACAATGAAACCATGCTCTCCTCGAAGGAACAAATAAAGACCAAGGCAACCCGCCGCCGCCGCACAACCAAAAAAGCAATTACTGACGAAACCAAACCTGCTGAAGAAGTTCAGCCGGAAGTTACTGCCGAAAAAAAAGTAGTGAAGAAACCCCGGAAAAATGCAAAGAAAAAGCCAGATGCTGAAGCAACCCCGGAACTTCCACTGAAGGAAGAAACGGAGGAACCCAAAGAATAACCTGAATTATTAACATAGTTGAACAAATAAGGATAAACGAATGTAAATTGGTTTGTCCTTTTTTATTTCTGGAATAACAAAAAAACTAACGATATGAGTACGATAATTTCAATACAGGCAAGACAGATCCTCGATTCAAGAGGAAATCCTACCATCGAGGTGGATGTAGTGACAAGCAATGGGATTCTTGGAAGGGCTGCAGTTCCTTCGGGCGCATCCACGGGGATCTATGAAGCAGTAGAACTGCGAGATGGAGATAAAAAGTTTTATCTTGGAAAAGGAGTGCTGAATGCTGTGCAAAATGTCAACAAAGTCATTGCAGATGAAGTGAACGGAATGTATGTTACCGACCAGGGCGACATCGACAAGAAAATGATCGACCTTGATGGAACTGCCGATAAAGGAAAGCTTGGCGCCAATGCCATCCTGGGCGTTTCACTTGCAGTAGCCCATGCAGCTGCGCAGGAAACAAACCAGCAATTGTACCGCTATATCGGGGGTGTGTCGGCAAATACACTTCCTATACCCATGATGAACATCCTGAACGGAGGATCCCATGCCGATAACTCGATCGACTTCCAGGAGTTTATGGTCATGCCGGTTGGAGCTGATTCATTCAGTGATGCCATCCGGATGGGTGCAGAAGTTTTTCATCACTTGAAAAGTGTGCTGAAAAAGGGAAAATATTCGACGAATGTAGGGGATGAAGGCGGTTTTGCACCCAACCTGAAATCGAACGAAGAAGCCATCAAGGTGATCCTTCATGCGATCGAAGCGGCAGGTTATGAGCCGGGTAAAGACATATGCATCGCCATAGACCCTGCAGCATCAGAATATTTCCTCCCGAAAGAAAATGTTTACCACCTGCACAAATCGAGCGGAGATAAACTCACCCCTAAAGAAATGGTAGAATACTGGAAAGAATGGGTGAAGAAATACCCGATTATTTCCATTGAAGATGGTATGGCCGAAGATGACTGGGATGGATGGAAACGGATGACGAAGGAACTCGGTAAGAAGATCCAACTGGTTGGCGATGATATTTTTGTAACCAATGTGGAAAGGTTGCAGCGGGGCATCGACCTGGGTGTAGCCAATTCCATCCTGATCAAGGTGAACCAGATCGGAACCCTCACTGAAACCATCGATGCGGTGAACATGGCCTACCGTAATGCTTATACGGCCGTGATCAGTCATCGTTCGGGCGAAACAGAAGATACCACCATTGCCGATCTCTCGGTAGCGCTCAACACCGGACTCATCAAGACCGGATCTGCCTGCCGTTCGGAACGTATTGCAAAATACAACCAGCTTCTCCGGATCGAGGAACAATTGGGATCTTCAGCAAAATACCCAGGAAAGANNGCCATTTCACTATTTAAAATGATCAAGGAAGAACAACTGCAACGGTTAAGGACCATCCCCGGTGTGGGGAAATCCATCGCAAATGATCTGTGGAATATCGGCATCAGGGAACCCGCTGACCTGAAGGACAGGGATCCTGAAGAATTGTACCGGCTTTCGAATCATCATGCCGGAATGATCCAGGACCGTTGCCTGTTATATGTTTTCCGGTGTTCAGTTTATTTTACAAGTACCGATATTAAAAAACAGGATTGCGAAAAATTAAAGTGGTGGAATTGGAAAGATTAGTCTAAGTGACAAAGTCACAGAGTCACAGAGTCACAGAATTTTCAAATAAGCATCTGAACAACTAAACGACTAAGCAAAAAATACCGGCTCTTTTATCAAAACTGTAGGATCACTTTTTCCAGCAACCGTGTGACGTTTTTAACGTTCTCCTGAAAAACCCGGAAGACATCTTCCCAGGTAACAGGTTCTTCATCGTGTTTCCATGAATCATAATCGGTGGAAAGGGCAATGACCGCATAGGAAAGTCCTGACTCGTTTGCCAGGGCTGCTTCAGGTGCAATGCTCATATTGATGATGTCGGCTCCCATTTTACGGAACATGACCGACTCGGCGCGTGTGGAGAAACGGGGGCCTTCGATAGTGACGATGGTACCGTTTGGGTGAAACGGAAATCCCAGGTCGATAGCGGCGGCGATCAGCAGTTCGCGGAGAGGCAGTGAAAAAGGATCGGCCATGGCTGTGTGAATGGGGCTTCCTGGTTCGAACACCTCGTAAAAGGTGTTTTTCCGGTATCGGGTGAAATCGATGAACTGATCAGGGATTACAATATGTCCACGGTCGATCTCTTTGCGGAGGCTTCCGCAGGCAGTGGTAGCGATGATATGATCACAGCCCAGTTCCTTCAGCGCCTGGATGTTTGCGCGGTTGTTGACATGCGTAGGGGTGATGGTATGATCCCTGCCGTGACGCGAGAGAATGTAGATTGTATTGTTCCCCACTTCGCCTTTCAGGAAGGTTGAACTGGGATCTCCGTATGGAGTCTTCCTGCTGATCTCTTCCGGATTCCGGAACAAATTGAGTTTCTCGAGCCCTGAGCCGCCGATCAATCCGATTCTTGCCATAAACAACAATTTTAAGCGAAAATAATCAGAATTTCCTTCCTGAAAATGAAAAATGTATCTTTGCGGTTAATTCAGAAATCGACATATGAATATTCATTACATCGGAGAACACCTGGCGCCCGGGATGATCGGAAAAACATTTATCTGGATCAGTTTTGCGGCAGCAATCATGGCCACAGTCCTCTATATCATGAATACCCGCAGGAAGGATGAACCTTTGAAAGCAATCCGGTCATATGCCCGCGGGTTCTTCATTTTGCATGTTTTTTCACTGGTTTCTGTTGCAGTTATCCTTTATTACCTGATCTTCAGTCATTATTTTGAATATGCTTATATCTGGCAGTATTCCTCTTCATTACTTCCCGTTAAATACATCATTTCCTGTTTCTGGGCAGGGCCAGAAGGTAGCTTTCTTGTCTGGGCTGTATTCCAGGCCCTGATCGGGCTGGTGCTGATCTTTATCTCACGCGACTGGGAAGATCATGTGCTTTCAGTAGTGTCGTTGTCGCAGGTGTTTGTTACCTCGATGATGATGGGCGTTCACTTTCTCTCCTTTAAGATCGGTGGAAGCCCATTTATGCTTTTGAGGGATACCTACAGCAATATACAGGATTCTATCTTTCTTCATCCCGATTATCTTTCGATGGTGAAGGATGGAAATGGATTAAATCCCCTGCTTGAGAATATCTGGATGACCATCCATCCGCCGATCCTGTTCCTGGGTTATGCGCTGGCGCTGGTCCCTTTTTCTTATGCAATTTCGGGGCTGATGCGCAAGGAATATACTTCCTGGATCAAAACAGCCCTGCCATGGACTCTTCTTTCACTCACACTTCTTGGTGCAGGCATCCTCCTGGGTGGCGCCTGGGCATACGTATCTCTTACGTTTGGAGGGTTCTGGTCATGGGACCCGGTTGAAAATTCCTCTCTGGTTCCCTGGATGACACTCGTGGCGGGACTTCATTTCCTGCTGGTAGCGAGGAAACAGCGGTATGCCCTGCTGGCAGCCTTTACATTTATTACCCTTTCCTACGTTCTTGTGCTCTATGCCAGTTTCCTGACCCGTAGCGGGGTTTTGGCCGATTCTTCCGCCCACTCGTTTACCGATAACGGAATGACTGCACAGTTGCTGGTGTTCCTGCTGGTCTTTCTGGTCCTCGCCATCGTATTCATTACAATACACGCAAAAAACTTCTCTGAGAAAAAGAATGAAATCCTTTTATCACGGGAGTTCTGGATATTCCTGGGGGCGATTATCATTATACTGGCTGCGTTCCAGATCATCTTCACCACTTCCCTCCCGGTATTAAACAGTATTTTCAAGACGAACATTGCACCTCCGGCCGATCGTGTCGGATTCTATAACCGCTGGCAAACACCTTATGTATTATTGATTGCCGGGTTTATTGCCTTTACACAATTCCTGCATTACAATTTCAATTCCGGGCGGGTATTCCTGAAAAAAATGGCAGTGCCATTCGTGCTCTGCATCGTGATACTGATTCCTTTTATGATGAATGGGATTGTGACAAGGATGAACCTGGTCCTTGCGGTTTTCTTTATCATTTTCTCGATCCTGTCTTCCATTTATAACCTCATCTTCCAATCAACCCGGCCACGAAACCTCGCAGCCATCCTGACCCACAGCGGTTTTCTCTTCTTTACGTTGGGAACCATCATGACATTTTCGAATTCAAAGACCATATCAACCAATACTTCGAGGTTTGATCTCGGGGATATGAAAACCAATACAGAGAATCTCCTCCTTGTGAAAGGGGATACGCTTTATATGGGCGGCTTTTACGTGGTTTATAACCAGAGCTCGAAAGTCGGCAATACCACTACTTACGCAGTTGACTTCCTGAAAACCATAAAAGGAAAATATGTGAAGGTGTTTACCCTGTATCCTTCCGTAAACCGCAATCCACGCATGGGTGATGTTTACAATCCCGACACAAGACATTTCCTTTGGACAGATTATTATACCTATATATCATCTGCAGGAAGCAATCCTGATTACATCGTTATAAAAGCGATCATAAACCCTTATATCAATGTATTATGGACTGGGGCGATCCTCATGATCGCCGGATTGTCCTATGCTTTCTTCCGTCGCTTGAGGAAGCGTCCGGTTAATAATACTTGACGTCTTTGATATCTCCTTTTTTGGTGTAATATACCCACTTGCCGGATTTCTTACCGTGTGTGAGATATCCCTCCAGTTCTTTCATACCATTTTTCTGGTATTTAACAACCGGCCCTGTATAAGGAACTCCATCCAGGAATTTCACCGGCCCGCCATGTAACCTTTCCCATGCAATGGGTTGCTGTTTCTTCTCGATTTTTTTTGGTTCGGTTGGAGGAGGTGGAGGTGGTGGCGGTGGGTTTGGGGCCACAACTGCCTGAGATGTATCGGGCTTCACTTCCTGGGACACATTACCCTCGTTGCTGAGAAGTTTGCCATATTTGTAAATCTCAAGGCCTTCCTGTGTCCCGTTATCTTTCCAATAGGTCCAGGTACCGTCTTTCACGCCTTCCTTATAGCTCCCTTCCATCTTTTTCTGGCCATTGGGATAATAGTATGTCCAAGTCGCTTCACGCAGTCCCTTTTCGATCTTCCCTTCAAATTCAATCTTTCCGTTTATGTAGGAAACAACATCACCTGAAAAGGGCTTGTCACTGTTGACCAGGTAAAACATTCCGCTCCGGTCCTGTAGCTGGCTGAAATTCACTCTTTCAGAAGAACAGGCAACCAGGATCGTCAGGATAATTGAAACAAATAGAATTTTTTTCATGATTTTGGTTTTTTGAAAGATCAAAGCTAAGAAAAAAAATATATGATGTCAAATAGTATATTAAAATGAATTAGGAATTATGAATTAGGAATTATGAGTTTTTATCTGCGGAAATCTTCGTTTTAGGCTGATATAATCAGCGAGAACCTTTGTCCGAAAACTTTTTTACCACAAAGGCAACAAAGGTCATCCCAAGGGCGTACAAAGGTATTACATCAGAAAAGGTAGATAGAACTATACATTCCTCATTCCTAATTCAAACTCATAATTCATAATTACTTCTAGTCTTCCCTTGCTTTATCTTCCAGCAGTGGCACAAACCGGAATTTTCCATGTTCGCGTTTCTGAAATTCTTTTTCCGAAATCCTTGTGATGGTTGTCATTTCCTGAACATCATCGCCTCCCACAGGGATAACCAGGATACCACCGGGTTTCAACTGTTCCATGAGGGCATCGGGAATATACGGCGCACCGGCAGTGACGATGATCTTATCAAAAGGGGCATAGGCAGGAAGCCCTTTGTAGCCATCTCCATAAAATAATTTGATCCGGTAACCGAGGGTAGGAATAAATTGTACCGCTTTGTCGTAGAGGGATTTTTGCCGCTCGATGCTGAAAACCTTCGCTCCGATCTCTGCAAGGATACAAGCCTGGTATCCCGATCCTGTCCCGACCTCCAACACCTTCTGGCCTTTGCCAAGCATCAGCAACTGTGACTGAAATGCAACCGTATAAGGCTGGGATATGGTTTGGCCTGACCCGATAGGAAATGCATTGTCTTCATAAGCATATTTAAGGAAAGAAGAATCGAAAAAGAAATGCCGGGGTACCTTTCCAATGGCTGCCAGTACATTGTAATCGGTGATCCCTTTCCCACGGATGATCTCAACAAGATGTTTCCGTAATCCCTGGTGTTTATACGAGTCGATCATGATCCTTCCTGCCTTCACAAATTTTACACGAAAATAATCATTTAGATCGCGCCAAAAACGTTACTTTTGTAATAAATGCGGACAAGCGGAAAGGCGGACAAGTTTTACGTTGTAAGTTTTTTACGGCCTTTGCGGTTAAAAAATGAAAGCAGTTGTGAGTACGCGTCTGGGCTGGCGATTTGGTGAATTTATGAATTGATATAGAGAAAGAATGTAGAAAAATACTTTAATTAAGCGTTTTCCAACTTTATAACTTTAAGAACTTTATAAACTTTATAAACTCAATAGATGCTGAAAATAGGAGTATTGGGTGCAGGGCACCTGGGAAAGATCCACATCAAGTGCATCAAGGAAATTGCGGATTATGATCTGATTGGGTTCAATGACCCGGATGATGGTAATGCTATAAAGGTGGAAAAAGAATTCGGAATCAAACGTTTTCTTTCACTCGATGAACTGATCGATTTGGTGGATGTGGTCGACATTGTAACTCCAACGGTCTCTCACTTTGAATATGCCTCTGCGGCTATACGTAAATTCCGTCATGTTTTTATTGAAAAGCCCATCGTTACCACCCTGGAAGAAGCAAAAGAGCTGATCAAGATTGCGGGTGAAGCAAATGTGAAAGTACAGGTAGGGCATGTGGAACGGTTCAATCCTGCCTTTCTTGCTGCTGAGCCCTATTTCAACAAACCGATGTTCATCGAGACGCACCGGCTTGCACAGTTCAACCCCCGCGGGACCGATGTTCCGGTCATCCTCGACCTGATGATCCATGATATTGACATTATCCTCAGCGTGGTCAACAGCAACATCAGGAAGATCAGTGCCAGCGGTGTTGCTGTGGTCAGCGATACCCCCGATATTGCAAATGCCCGGATTGAATTTGACAATGGCTGTGTGGCCAACCTTACAGCCAGCCGGATCTCCATTAAAAATATGCGTAAGTCGCGCTTTTTCCAGCGGGATGCTTATATTTCCGTGGACTTCCTCACCAAGGAAGTGGAGGTGGTGCGCATCAAGGACCCGGATAAATCCGGCTCATTACCCATGAGTTTCATGATTGATCTCGGCCCGGGGAAAGGCAGCAAACAGATCTCTTTCACCAAACCTGAGGTCAAACCACTCAATGCCATTCGTGCCGAATTAGAAAGCTTCTACAACGCCATTACCACCAATACAATACCCTCTGTAACCATCAATGATGGCTATAGCGCACTTGAAGTTGCCCATAAAGTGATTGAAAAGATAAACCAATCGGCAAATAACCTTTAACCCGTTATTCATACCCAGGAATTATTGTTCAAATCTTTTCCGTAAAATTTAACAATATTCAAATCAATAAGGCGTTAAATTTTCAGGACTTCCCAGATTCCGGTTTATGATTGGTAGAAAATTTTTACACATTCTTGCCTTTTCCTTTTTCCTTCTCCTGCTCCTTGCACAGACTTCATGTGAAAAATTTTCCGGTGATCAGACAGTTCCTGCTTATATGAAGATCGACTCCATTCGTCTGACCACAGATTATTCGACGCAGGGAACAGCAATCCACAATATCACGGATGCCTGGGTATATATTGATGGTCAACTGATCGGTACATTCCAGCTTCCGGCAACCTTTCCGATTCTGCAGCAGGGATCTCATACCCTGATGGTTTTTCCGGGAGTTAAGAAAGATGGCATCGCTTCTACCCGCATCAGCTATCCATTCTATCAGGAAATCACCAAGACCATAAACCTCGTTCCGGATAAAACACTGGAATTGGGCACGCTTTCCACGACTTATAACACTAAAACAAAATTTATTTGGAAAGAAGATTTTGACGATGTAGCAATTACCCTTGACACTACAGCAGCAGCCACGACAAAAATAAAGCTGACTGCAAGCGATTCACCCCTGACGCTGGAAGGACTCCATTCGGCTATTATTGAACTTGATACAGTTGGCGCTACCTTTGCATGTGTTTCGCATTCCACTTTTACCATTCCAAATTCAGCAGTGTTTCTGGAAATGAATTTCAATATCAACACTTACCTGCTCGTAGGAGTGTATGTTACAACCTTCGGGCTCATCAATGAAGTTCCGATCATTACATTGAATCCGACAAATGATAACTGGAAGAAAATTTATATTGACCTTACCACAACGCTCAACGCTTATACGGGGGCGACGACCTTCAGGGTTTATTATTATTTGAAGAATACTACCGGAGATCACTACAGGATACTTCTGGATAATATTAAAGTATTATCCTTTTAAGAACCGACATGAATGTAAAACCAGGATACCTCATGAATAAAAGACTCCAGGTTATAAAATATCTCATCGCAGATGTATTTTCGGCAGCACTGGCCTGGACATTCTTCTTCATTTTTCGTAAATATACCGTAGATCATCAGATTTTCAGACATATCGGCGTTGTATTCCTGGATTCGAAACTTTATCTCGGAGTGGTTGTGATCCCGCTATTCTGGCTGATCCTTTACATTCTTATTGGTACCTACCGTAAGATTTACCGCAAAGCGCGATTGAAGGAATTCGGTCAAACGGTCCTCATCTCAATCATTGGTGTGACCATACTGTTTTTTACCCTGATCCTCGATGATATCATCATCAACAATAAAACCTATATCGAATTTTTCTTTGTTCTGCTGGGACTCCACCTTTTCTTTACGGCTTCATTCCGTGTTATCCTGACTTCAAACACGGCATATAAGATCCATAATAAGATCATGGGGTTCAATACCATAATCGTTGGCAGCAATGGAAATGCAGTTGCAATTTACAATGAGATCGAGAACCAGGAGAAATCTTCCGGAAATCGCTTCGTGGGGTTTGTAAATGTGGAGGGATATAAAACCTACAAGCTTGCCGAATTCATTCCTCGCCTCGGAGAGTTGCAGGACCTGAACCGGCTGGTAAAGGATTATAACATCGAGGAAGTGGTCATCGCAATTGAAAATTCCGAGAACCACACGATCGAAAACATCATCACACAACTTGAGGATACCGATGTTGTGATCAAGATCATTCCTGTTATCCAGGACATTCTGGTAGGATCTGTAAAGACAACTTCCATATTCCAGGCACCACTGATCCAGATCTTTCCTGATCTTATGCCCGACTGGCAGATGTCACTGAAAAGGATATTGGATATCGGGATTTCGATCATCTGCCTGATCATATTATTTCCTGTCTTCCTGTTCACGGCCATCGGAGTAAAACTTACATCCAAAGGTCCTATTTTCTTTTCTCAGGAACGGATCGGTCTGAAAAGCAAGCCTTTTATCATGCATAAATTCAGGACCATGTTCAACGATGCCGAGAAAAACGGACCGATGTTGTCTTCGAAGGACGATCCCCGGATCACTCCGTTCGGTAAATTCCTGAGAAAAGTCAGGGTCGATGAGATTCCCCAGTTCTACACGGTGTTGAAAGGAGATATGAGCTTAGTAGGACCACGCCCGGAACGGAAATATTATATTGAGCAAATCGTTGCCCGTGCACCGCATTACCGTTTGCTGCACAAAGTTAAACCGGGAATCACTTCATGGGGGCAGGTGAAATACGGGTATGCAGAGAATGTGGACCAGATGATCGAACGCCTGAAATTCGACCTGCTTTACATTGAGAACATGTCACTTGCCATGGATTTTAAAATCCTCATTTATACCATCCTAATCATTATCCAGGGAAGGGGTAAATAAAGCCTCTGCCAATAATTCCATCATTTCAGTTGCTTTTCCCTGCAGAAAGATGTCAGTTACCGCTGACGTATAGTTGGATTCATGGGGATTGACCTCAATGATCGTTGCCCCGTTTTCTTTGGCGATAAGAGGGAACTGGTTGGCCGGCATCACTTCCCCGGTTGTTCCGATGATCAGGAAAACATCCGAAATTTTGGCAGCTTCATAGGCAGCGCTAAGCGGGATCTGGGGAATGGATTCACCAAAAAATACATAATCGGGTTTCAACAATCCGCCGCACTGCCTGCAGGCGGGAGGCAGATGATCCAGGTTGACGTCGGTGACTGCATAGTAGGTATGGCAGGAAAGACAAACCAGTCGTTTGGAGTTACCGTGAAAGTCGAAAACATTTTTGCACCCTGCTTCCTGGTGAAGGTTATCGATGTTCTGTGTGATGGTGCGCCCCAATAAACCCCGTTGCTCCATTTCCGCCAGGACAAGGTGTGCCTTATTGGGTTTGGCACTTCCAAAGTGACTGTAGTAGATCTCCTTGATGATCTCCCAGGCTCTCAGAGGATCCTGGATGAAATGATCGATATCGAGCAGGTTCGGGTCATATTTTGTCCAGAGTCCGCCCTCACCGCGAAATGGAGGGATCCCGCTTTCGACGGAAATCCCTGCACCTGTATATGCGGTGGTAAATTTTGATTTCCTGAGAAACTCAGCAGCCTTATGTATGTTTTTTTCGTTTAGCGTCATTCTCATATATTTTAGCTGATGAGCTGATGAGCTCACGAGTTCATAAACTCACCAGCTCGCCAACTCGCGAGCTATTTCAGCCACTTATCCAGCCATGCGTAAAAGGTCCGTTGCCAAAGGATGCCATTCTGCGGTTTCAGTACCCAGTGGTTCTCATCCGGGAAATAAAGAAATTCGGCCGGTACCTTCCGCAAAATGGCGGCATTGAATGCTTCCATCCCTTGTGTGATAGGGATCCTGTAATCGAGTTCGCTGTGAACCACAAGGATCGGGGTATCCCAATTCTGTATGAAGCGGGATGGAGAGTTGGCAAAAGAGCGTTGTGCTACCTTGTTGTTCTTGTCCCAGAAAGAACCGCCCAAGTCCCAGTTTACAAACCACATCTCTTCGGTGGCGAGGTATTGGCTTTCCAGGTCAAACATACCATCATGTGCAATAAATGCCTTGAACCGCTTGTTGTGGTTGCCGGCTAACCAGTATACGGAGAACCCGCCATAGCTGGCTCCGATACACCCAAGCTTGTCTTTGTTAACGAAAGGCTCTTTCGACATCGCATCAATGGCGCTGAGGCAGTCTTTCATATTCTGCCCGCCGTAATCCCCGCTGATCTCTTCGTTCCATTTTTGACCGAATCCCGGTAACCCGCGTCGATTGGGCGCTACAATGATGTAGCCATTGGCAGCCATCATCTGGAAGTTCCAGCGGAAGGACCAGAACTGGCTGACCGTGCTCTGCGGGCCACCTTCACAATACAAAAGGGTAGGATATTTCTTGGTTTTATCAAAATTTGGCGGATAGATGATCCAGGTCAGCTCTTCCTTGTTATCGGTGGTCTTGATCCAGCGCTTTTCAATTGAAGCTATCTTCAGCTGATCCAAAAGGTTTTTATTGGTGAAGGTAACCTGGGTATCTTTCCCGATAGTTGGATCTACGGAATAGATTTCAACCGGCATCGACATCGACATGCGCGTTGCGATCAGTTGTTTGCCTGCAGGAATGACGCCAGTATAATCATGAACACCTTCTGTAATCCGGGTTATCTTACCGTATGCAATATCCAGGCGGTAGATCTCATCGGTAGCCTGGATATCCGAAATAAAATAGATGGATTTACTGTCGTCGGTCCAAACAAGACTTTCTGCATTCTGATCGAAATCTTTTGTAAAATCAGTCTTGGCTTTTGTTTCAAAATCATAGATGAATAGCCGGTTCTTGTCCGATTCGTACCCGTCGCGTTCCATGCTTTGCCAGGCGATCTTTTTGCCATCGGGAGAATAAACCGGGGCAACATCGTATCCCATCATACCTTCTGTGAGGTTCGTGGTTTTCTTGTTGCCAAGGTCATAGAGGTAGATATCGGAGTTGGTCGACAAGGAATATTCTTTCCCTTTTTTCTTACGGCAGGTATAGGCCACCACCTTGCTGTCGGGGCTCCAGGTGATCTGTTCCATTCCGCCGAAAGGTTTGAGCGGCGATTCATAAGGCTCGTTTTTCATAATGTCAAGATCATCGGAGAGTTTGCTTCCGTCAAAATCTGCAATAAAAATATGGCTGTAAGAATCTACCCAGCTATCCCAGTGACGGTACATCAGGTCAGTCATGATCCTTCCGGATGTAAGCGGCAAATCTGGATACAGATCTTTTACGGTTTTATCTACGGCGACTTCTTTGGTGTACAGCACCTTTTTCCCATCCGGTGAATAGCAGAACCCGGTGATCCCGGATTCAACATTGGAGATCTGCTGGCGGCCGCTACCGTCGGGATTCATCTCCCAGAGCTGCATGGATCCGGATTCCGCGCTCATGAAAGCGATCTTTTTACCACCGGGTGTCCAGGTTGCAGAATATTCGCTGAATTTCGTTTGGGTGATCTGCTTCAGGTTCTTTCCATCCACGCCAATGGTGTAAAGTTCCCGGTTTCCTTTATTTTGCGGGATGTCATAATAGGTCACGCCATAGAGGATGGTCGATTTATCCGGCGAAACAACAGGTTCGCTGACACGGCCGAATGACCAGAGCACTTCCGGGGTCATGATGTTGCTGGTGAGCTTCATCTTCTTCTTCCCGATCAATGCAGCTTCGTTTTTCGCTTCTTTCTTTTCTTTCGGGCAACAGCCGTAAAATCCTGCAAGAACGAGGACAACAATAATGATGATTCCTTTTTTCATGGGATAATAATTTAATTTTTTATGGGATTTGATTTGTGCGACGTTGAACCTTTTTATTTGGTTTTAATACACAAAAATACAATAGTAATTTAATACCGACACCGGATTATTTTGAATCTTTTAATAACGATAAAACCGGGTTCCGGAGACCTCTCATATCCTTTAAGTATGCTTTCACGGTGCCAACCAGGATTTTTGCTTCTATGTAGACGGGAACCCTGTTTTCATCATCGGTAACCCAAACCAACACATCTTCATCTCCCCTGAAAATAGTTCCCTGCACCATTTTAGCCGCGAATTTGACACACCTGTATCGCTTTCCATCGCGATTTTTTACCACGTCTTTACCCAGGTACCGGATATAGATCGAATAAGTGCTATCATCAATCAGTACAGTAACAGGGATCCGGGCATCATGTTTCAGGCTGGAGATGTCGAGAGTACGTGCCACATAAACCACCAAAAGCGGGTTGTAGACACAGGGACCTGGTTTCAGGGTATCAAACCTCACAGGGTTATTATTGGTTTTTGTGCTGGAATAAACCGTTTGTCCTCTGCGATCGTACCTGAGTGTATTTAGCAGTTTGTACCCGCCTTCATAAACTGATCTTCTGAATTCATAAGGATGAAACGTTCCTGGGTCGATCCAGGCATCATAATAATCGACCACTTTAAAGAAGAAATCATAGGATTTGTAAGTTTTTCCCGAACTTTTCAGGTGCCATGCAGGTTTTCCAACATACTTATCCTGATCGATAGAAAACGTCACCAATCCTGCATCCACCCAAATCGGGCCCCAATTGTAGGAAACCTCATAGGAGAGAAATTCTCCTTCTTTGAACGCATGATTCTCCTTGTAACACTGGGCTTGCAATCCGGTTAAGGAGATGCATGAAAGAAGAAGGATCAGGTATAAACGGGTCATGAACGAAGACAAAGGATACTAACGTTAATTGGCTGGGTTTCGTTTATGCCAGAGAAAATATACAGGGATGCCGAGCAATACGATGATCAAGCCGGGCCAGGTATAATCCTGCTTGTACAACAGCAGGATTACCATGATAAATGTGGCCAGCAGGATGTAAACAGCAGGGATGACAGGGAACCCGAAGGCTTTGTATGGCCTTTCCAACTCAGGCTTTTTTTCCCGGAGTATAAAAATGCCGGCAATCGTGAGGACATAAAAGATCAGCACTGCAAAAACCACGTAATCGAGCAACTGGCTGTAGGTTCCCGACAGGCAAAGCAGGCAGGCCCAGATGCCCTGCACCACAAGCCCCGTTGCCGGCACTCCCTTTACATTCAACCGGCTGATCTTTTTAAAGAACAGGCCGTCTTCTGCCATGGCATAATAAACCCTTGCCCCGGATAATATTAGCCCGTTGTTGCACCCGAAGGTGGAGATCACGATGAAGCCCGCCATAATGAGGTAGGCATAGGATCCGAAGATGCCGGAGATGGCGGCAGTGCCAATCCTGTCAGAAGCGGCAAACTGCATCCCGTGCTCTGCAATTGTTGTTCCACCTTCGGTTCCGCGCAACGGCATGGTGGTAAGGTAAACAACATTGGCAAGCAGGTACAGGATCGTTACAACTGAAGTCCCCAGGAAGAGGCTCATCGGAATATTCTTCTTCGGATTGATGACCTCTCCGGCGGTAAAGGTGATATTATTCCAGGCATCTGACGAAAACAGGGAACCGACCATGGCCACACCCATGGCGGCAATGATCGCAAACCCGGTCAGGGGAATAGGCCCGGAGTCTTTCAGATGTTTCTGGGGTTCCCAGAAGATACGTAGATTCTCATGGATGGACTGGGAGTTGTTTGCGAAGATCAGTCCTACTAAGATAAACAAAAGCAACAAGAGAAATTTCCCGCTGGTAAAGGCATTCTGGATCCGTTTGCCTTCTTTGATCCCGCGCGTGTTGATCCAGGTCAGGAACACGATCGAAAGGATGGCGATGATATGTACCGGACCGAATTTCACGAACCTGTACTGAAACCAAATCACCGATTCGGAAACCCATGGGAAGATCACGCCCAGGAATTTGGCAAAAGCCATCCCTACGGCGGCAATGGTTCCCGTTTGGATCACGAGGAACAGGGTCCATCCGTAAAGGAAGCCGACGAGCGGGTTGTAGGATTCCTTCAGGTAAACATACTGGCCACCGGCTTTCGGAAACATCCCGGCGAGCTCTCCATAGCTCAGCGCAGCGCAGATTGTGAGAAAACCCGTAATGAGCCATACTGCCATCAGCAATCCGGGTGAGCCCACCTGCCTGGCAATATCCGCACTTACAATAAAAATCCCGGATCCGATCATTGATCCGACAACAATGGCCGTAGAATCAAACAGATTCAGGCTTTTTCTGAAAGAGTGGTCGTTTGACATAATTGATAATTGACAATGGATAATTGAAAATTGATAATTATTTCGCTATTTCGCTTTTCGCTTCTATGTTGAATTCCA
>PLMO01000140.1 GCA_003142515.1 Bacteroidales bacterium | reverse complement strand
ACCGGTTTTTTACCTCCATCGGCAGTGAGTATGTTTAAAACGCCGCCCGTAGATCCTGCCCCGTATAAGGAAGCAGCAAGTCCTTTTACCACTTCGACGTTGGAGACAGTAGCCCAGTCAACATCGTAAAGATCGGGAGCAAAGCCACCAGGGTCATTCACGGGAATTCCATCGATCATAACGCCGATTCCCCTGAATCCGCTTTCGGTTAAAACTCCTTGCCCACGAATATACACATGAACGCGTGAGCCGCCTGATGCGCCGTTATCAATCCGCACCCCGGGTACGAGCCTTAATGCTTCTTCAGCATCATTGGTTTTTGAAAAGGTGGTTAACTGATCAGGTGAAACAACAGATATGGCAGCCGGTATTTCATTCAGGGGTGTTTTGGTCCTGACGGCAGTCACGTCAATTTCGCCGAGATTTCTTATCAGAAGTGTGTCTTGCTTCTGAACCGGCTTGTTTTTTTTCTCCTGGGCAGAAACTGAGAGAAAAGCCAGGGACAAGATAAAAATGAGAATAAAATATGTTAATTTCATAGCTTGGATTGGTTAAGTAAATAATGAAGAATGGAAAATGAAAAATAAAGAAGAAAAAAATCAGGCTAACCAGGGAGGGGGGAAAGAAGGCTGGATAGAAATGGAATTGAAATCCCGGACCGGTTCAAAAAAGAGTAAAACAGAAGAAGTTGACGGAGGCTGAACAGAATATTTATTCAGGAGAGCATGCTTAATTATATGATGCAGCATAGCCTGGCTGTTCTTGCTTCTTTCCGGTAAATTCATGCCGGTAACCCAGGTGGAATATTTATCATAACTGGCAAGTAATTGTTCTTCTTTGGTATCATTGATGCACCTGAAAATAACAGAAATTCCTGAAGTCTTGGAGGAAATAACATCATACATCTTTCCACGGTAAAGGATCTCATCCTTGTCAATCATTTTAAAATCACGATCGGTAACGGGATTGATAAGGAGGACATCCACATTATGGTCCCGGAAAGAGCCATTGCTGATCATCCCTTTCATCTCACGCTTCACACAGATCTGATCACATTTGAATACAAAATAGTATCCAAACAGGTTAAAAAGCATCATCCCTGCAAAAAAGAGAGAAAAAAATTTCCGTATCATCTGATTACCCGGAATTTTTATCCCGGTAATACAAAAATATAAAATTATACGAACAGTAGTGTGAACTATCTTTTTTACCTGTTTTCAAAGTCGGTTTCCCTAATGGGATAGCATTGGTAAAAAAATGGAGAAAACCAATACCAAACCTAAAGAAGCTATCTTACAATCATCTTTATATTGGTTTTCCCTTCATTGTCTTCTAACGTTAGGATATAGATCCCGGAAGGCATATTCAGTTTGTAGGTTTTGATGAAATCCCCGGAAACTTCCAGATCCTTATCCTCGAAGATCGTGAGATCAAGCACATTCTGCAACCGAATGATCAGATGCCCGGGACTGTGATTCCTGATCTTCACCTTAAAGGTTCCATCATTTGGATTCGGAAAGACCTCATACCTGGAACCGGCTGATATTTCCTCAATTCCGGAACAATCCTTAAAGGTAACCCTCAGTGAATCGTAGGAAGAGCAATTAGAAGAATTGGTGATCTGCAACCGGAACCACCTGGAACCAAAACCACCGGTCAGGGATGTATCGACTGTGATATCGGGGGTAATAAATCCTGCGGGTGTCCAGAGATAATGGCCACCGGGGATGGTGTCGGCAAAGAGGTAAGCCGACTGGCCACCACAGATCGTATCATTGGGCAGGATGGTGAGGTGAGGAACCGGGATTGCTGCAATTGCCAGATGCAGGCTGCTTGCAGTACATCCGTTGGCCCCTGTGGCCTTCAGCCGGAGTTTTACAGACCCGGCGCTCACATCGTTTACACCGGGTGTATAGATTGGGTTTAAAATCGTATCGTTCGAGAAGGTTCCATCCCCGAAAGTGGTCCAACGGAGAGAATCATAAGAAGAAGCTGTTCCATGCAGCTGCAGTGTATGGTTTGCACAGATCGTAGTATCATTTCCTGAATGAACATCGGGCAGGATCGGTGACGGGAATACGATGTTATCAACCCATCCTGCATTGCTACCATTGAGATACGAAATATCCGTTACATACCACCATTTGAATGTATGTGTTCCGGCTGTCACTGGATAAGCAGCCCTTTGCCAGCCCTGTTCTCCCGACCATTGTCCTAACGGTACATTATCGATAAAGAAGTGGAGCCAATCATAATCCTGTTCGGAAGAAACTTTCGTGTAAAACGAAATACTGTCATCTTTCCCGACACTCAGGGTAACCTGCAAGCGAGAAGTCGAGTTATTATAGACTATCCCCGACCGGGCACTGTAATTTCCCGCATAATGAATCGTATCGATGACCCAATCTGCATCACCGCCGAAAACCCATGGAAATTTTGTAAATCCGTTGGTTTCCCAGTCTTCCATGAGCAACCCGATAGTTTCCAGTACTGTCTTATTCGACCGGTACAAACCGGAACCTGTAAAAATGTGAAGATCGGCAGAGGAAAAGAGGCAAGCATCCGGGGCAATATCCAGATTGAAAACAGCCGTTTTATTTTGATTGGGTAAAAGAGTGTCTATGTATACAGAATCAATTGAAAAGATGAGATAATCCGATGGAGAGGATATTTTCACCCAGATACCTCTGCAGGAGAAATCCCCTGAATTCGCAATGGTAATTGCAATATCGACATTTTCACCGGGATCCAGGCGTCCGTTGTTATTGCCGTTGATGGAGTCATGGATCACAACATTCTCGATATGCAACCCGGGGGCATGGGCTTCAATTATGAAATCGCTCAGCCAGGAAGTATCAGCGTTTATAGCCCTGACGTTAAATTTAACCCTTAATCCGTCGGGAATGGTATCCGATACTTTAAAGGAAAATCCATTGGTCACTGATTTCACTTCCCCAGCGGAAAAATTACCATACAGTTCCGTACTGTCGGTAATCGCAATGTAAGGGGAATCTGCAGAAAGATAAGCTGTGACGCTGTTTGCAGGTTGGTCGCCCACATTTTTAAGGATTAACGTCAGGTACAGCGAATCGCCATCATTCATGGTTTGCCCGCTTTTTTTCTGAATGGATGTCAGGTCGTAAGAATCATAAACAATATAAGGCTGGTTGGGTGCCGGCCCCAGGTTCACAGGCGAAACCCAGGTAAGGGCATTGCCGTTCCGGTTATCGGTCCATACCGGGTATGCCATCATGTTTCGCGAGGTTACCCCAAGGTAATCGCCGAAATAATTGACTGGAAGTCCCGGTATCGGGGTTGGGGTAAATGAAACATCGCTGACTTTCATGTCGGTCCAGGTATCGCCGGCGTTATATGAATAAGAGATCCATGTCTCACAATCTGTGGACGACACATTACGATCGTCATAATAGATCACACAAAGGTTTCCTGTCACAGGATCACAACTGATCCAGGGAAAAAAATGCTGCTTGCCCAGGCCGGGAGCATCCTGGTTTACCTTGATGGGAGCCGACCAGGTGCTTCCCTGATCGATGGATCGGAGCATGTATACATCAATGTCGCTTCCGGTATTGACACCCGGGAATCCGATATTGGCCCAAACAATGTAAATATTTCCCTTGTGTGATCCGTTGCTGATATCCACCGTCATGGATGGAAAAGAATTCACCCGCATATTTTTGGAGGTTCCGCTGGTACGGATTCCCTTGATATTATTGATGATCCGCGTGGCCGGGGTAAATACGGATCCCCCATTAAGGGATTTGGCGAACCCTATGGCAGATTCATCTCCGGGCCAGGTATCGTAGACGATAAAAGTACAATAAACCTCACCGCCAGGGCCGGTTTGCAGGTTGACTCCGTGGCAAAAGCTTCCGGCTGCAACAGCCGGACTTATAGCCAGAGGCGTGGTCCAGGTCAAGCCATTGTCATCCGATCTTGATAATTGAACCTGGTGATAATAAGGTGAAATGCTGACAAAATTTGTCCAGGCATCATAGAGCCTGCCCTGGAAGGGACTGGTAAGCGAGTTGTCGATGCAGAGGTGATTTTTATCCAGTATATCCGGGCCGGGCGTAGGAACACTTGAGACAATAACATCATGCCACATCACTCCTTGATCTGTGGACCAGGCAACAGATTGCCCGAAATTATTATTGATCTTTCCGACATACCACCAACCATTCAGACCTATGGCGACTGAAGGATCACCCATATTCATTTTCCCTGTTCCATCAATCTCTCCTGCCCAGCTTACTCCTGCATCTTCCGACGAACGGTCATCGGCCCCGAACAGTGAATTGGCGTAAGATCCGTCCCAATCGCTGGAGTTATTGGAATTCAGGAGTTCATATTCATTTTCGGGATTGATGAAGATGGAATTTTCGCTTTGCGTGGTACCACTTGTTCCTGTTACACATATATCCGGTGAATCCTGTATCTGTATTCCTTTTGCTACGATCCGGCTACCGGTAAAAACCGCTTTTGGCACCATTACCCTGGGATTAGCTGTAACATAGCCCAGCTTCACCATCCGCTGCCAGTATCCAATGTTATCGATCATCGTGTTTACTTTTCCTTTCCCGGCAAGGGTTATCCCCGGAGAAAACCGGTGTGATTGTGCTTCCATCGAAATAAAAGAAAAGGTAAACAGGAGTATAAAGATCCAGGATAACTTTTTCATAGGGAAGAGATCGTATGTTTTTAAGATCCGGATGATTTTCCCAGCCCTACCGGATGACAACAAGTTTTTTGGTTTGTGTGGTTTTGTTAGTTTCCATCCTGCAATAATAAATCCCTGATGACAGGTCGCCAAGTTCAATAGAAAACTGATGGTTTCCACTGTTTTCTTTTTTCCAGGAATAATCTTTCTCCACCTGCTGACCGGTAGTATTGAGGATCTCAAAGGTCACATCTGAATCTTCGGGCAGAGAGTAACTAACATTCAGCGTACCATGGGCAGGATTAGGGTAGAGTGAGAAATACATTGAGTTGTTTTTAACCGGGATACCGGTAGCTGTACCTGCGGTATGTATCCAAAGTGCCGGATCGCCCAGCAGTGTACAGTCATATTGGGTCCAGCGTTGTGCGCCGGGTTCAAATTCACCGGGTAAACCGACCCAAGGCACTGTTCTGATTTTGGATATCATTTGGACTTTGCCAATATGTTTTTCGGGAAGCGTGTCATTAAAAAGAGCGCTCACGAATTCCCGTTGCAGATGTTCTGATGGTCCATCAGTTGTACCCTGATCGAACCAACCAAACCGGGTATTGAAGATTCCTGCTGCAACGAAATTATTGATGGCAAGGCTTTGCGACGCAATACAGTCAGGTTCGTCGAAGCTTCCGTCATCACAACCCTGTGTATAAAGAAGGGAGTAATTATGATCAATGCCGTTGACCCCATAAAAGTTAGCATCGGTGATATCGCTGATATAAAGGCGCAGCATATATGAAGTAGCGGCATGGCCAAGGTGATGAATGAAAGATGTTCCCCGGTTGATCTTTGCAATAAGGGAATCCGTGCTCCATTCCCAGTGACTGGTTGAACCCGGAGGCCCGGTCAGCGTATCATAGAGCTTTTCAATGTGATTGGAGTCCGATGGGATCCCAAAGGTTAAATACCCGTTATCACTGTGGTTATCGATTAGCAGATCCATAAAAGGGCCTCCCAATGTAATGGGGGTGTCGTACAAATATTCCCCGACCAATAACGAACGGTTGGATTCTCCAGGCACAGGGTTAGCCTGGTAAGAAACAGACTTATGGATCATGGAGGTCAGGTCGGCCTGAGTACTGAAAGGTAGCCTGCCTACAGCCACATCGGGTAACAAGTCGGTAGAATCTGCAACTTCTCCGTATATGTGGTTACCATTTAAATCATCGGTACCATCCAATGCAGAATAATAGATATCAGCGGGTATATCCCAGCTTTCCTCTTCCATAGCGCCAGTGCCATCATAGACAATACAATAAAATTTCCGGGATGGAACCCACTCTTCAGTACCTCCTAGAAGTACATATTCGATACTGTTGTTCTGGTATTCCTGCCTGATATAGTTCCGTATTTTTTCCTGGAGGTCGTAACCTGATGTGCCGGAGTTAATATCTTC
>PLMO01000036.1 GCA_003142515.1 Bacteroidales bacterium | reverse complement strand
TCTTCCAGCGCTCTTTTAACGATAAGAATACCGGTTGTTTCATCGTCATTGTCGCCTTTCATCTTTTCAATTGCAGAAATGGCACGGATATATCCGACACCACCGCCGGGGATGATTCCTTCTTCAATAGCGGCACGTGTTGCATGCAGTGCATCATCAAAACGGTCTTTCTTTTCCTTCATTTCAACTTCGCTGGCTGCACCAACGTAAATCACGGCAACTCCACCGGCCAGTTTAGCCAGGCGTTCCTGTAATTTTTCCTTATCGTAATCGGAAGTTGTGGTACCGATCTGTGCTTTGATCTGGTTTACCCTTCCTTCGATATCCGATTTCTTGCCCTTACCGCTTACGATCGTAGTATTGTCCTTGTCGATCGAAATTTTATCGGCTTCGCCAAGCATATCAAGTGTTGTTTCTTCAAGTTTATATCCTCTATCTTCAGAAATCACCATACCGCCGGTAAGAATAGCAATATCTTCCAGCATTTCTTTTCTACGGTCGCCAAAACCCGGAGCCTTAATGGCCGCAACTTTCAGCGAACCACGGATTTTGTTCACCACCAAGGTAGCCAGTGCTTCTCCTTCTACATCCTCAGAGATGATGATCAGCGGACGGCCTGTTTGAACGACAGTATTCAACAATGGAAGAAGATCCTTCATGACCGAAATCTTTTTATCATGAATCAGGACATAAGGATTTTCAAAAACGGCTTCCATCTTTTCGGTATCCGTGATAAAATAAGGAGAGATGTAACCACGGTCGAATTGCATACCTTCAACAACTTTTACGGTCGTTTCAATGCCTTTTGCTTCTTCGATGGTGATGACGCCTTCTTTTTTTACTTTCGTCATTGCTTCGGCAATCATCTTCCCGATGAACGTATCATTGTTGGCTGAAACGGAAGCTACCTGCTCGATCTTTTCAAGGCTGTCGCCGATTTTTTTCGTTTGTTTCTTCAGGGAGGAGATGACTTCTGCCACAGCTTTGTCGATGCCTCTTTTCAGATCCATCGGGTTGGCTCCGGCAGTTACATTCTTGAGGCCGGTTGTGAAAATAGACTGTGCAAGAACGGTGGCGGTTGTGGTTCCGTCGCCTGCCAGTTCNNGACTTATCAATGATCACATTCCTTCCACTGGGTCCCAGTGTCACTTTAACGGCATTCGAAAGTTCATCAACACCTTTCTTTAATGCTTCTCTTGCCTTTATATTGAAAATAATATCTTTTGCCATAATGTCTTCCTTTTTTAGTAATGATTATTGATGATTCCTTAAAAAAATTATACGATTGCAACGATATCAGATTCGCGCATAATCAAATAGTTTGTCCCACCAATGGTGAGTTCGGTACCCGCATATTTACCATACAGAACCGTATCTCCAATTTTCACCGTCATCGGTTCATCTTTTTTCCCAGTTCCAACTGCGACAACAGTACCTTTCTGGGGCTTTTCTTTTGCGGTATCGGGGATAATAATACCTGCTGCGGTTTTTTCTTCGGCAGCGTCGGGTTCAATTAAAACGCGGTCGGCCAAAGGTTTAATCTTCAATTTTGCCATATACAATTATTTTTAAGTTAAAAATTAAAAAAAGATTCGGATGAATATTGTTACCTGCACCTGTCAGATATTGTGCCAAATGAATTTCCCGGATTGAAATGAGACAATTTTTCAGAATAACGGAGGGTGGGGAAAAAAATGTCAGAACAATATGACATTCTGACACCTTAAACCGTGGCCTTTCTTTCTTCCTGTTTATTTCTTGGTGGGAGTTGCGGGAGGCACCTGAAAATCCCTTGAAGGCTGTGTTTTCGTATTGTTGATCTGTTTTTGCACTTCGCTTTCCTGGGTTTTAACGGTTCCCTGGTTCTTCGGGATAATCAGAATGGAAAAAAGGCTTAGCACCAAAAGGATAACTGCTAATGTCCAGGTTGTTTTTTCAAGGAAATCTGCAGTTTTCCTGACACCCATAAATTGATTGGATGACTGGAAATTGGAAGCAAGGCCTCCTCCTTTTGAATTCTGAACCAGAACGATCAGAACCAGTAAAACGCAGGTGATAAGGATCAAAACGGATACTAAGATGTAAATGCCCATAAAACTTTTCTATTAACTATGAATATCGTGGACTTGTCCCTGAAAGGGATCATTCGTTGCCTGTTTTTTCGATTTGGGTTGCAAAGTAACTGCTTTTTTCCGGAAAAAGCAAACTTAATTTCTCATAAACCATAATGGCTTTTGCAAGGTTACCTTGTTCTGCGTATAACTTTGCCAAGGTCTCGCTAACAATATCAGTATCGTCGATATTACTTTTCACAGCATATTCGGAAGGCCTGAAAAAAGAAGCTTTGGGGTGCGGGATCCGGGGTTCTTCCCGGATAAATTTTTCTATGATTTCTTCCTTCGACAGGAAATCCGGCCTTAAATATTCTGTATGTTCCGAGCCTGTCAGGGTAACTTTAGGTTTTTCTTCCAGAACTTTTGGATGTTTTTCTGCCTCAATCTCTGCAAGTCTTCTCCTTATACATTCCATCAGTTCGTCCTTTGCAGGCGTGACAGCGGATTCGACAGGTTCCCTGATTATGGGAACTGCCGGTGTAATTTCAATTGCCTGAGTGGAAGCAATGACTGCAGTTTCCCGGGTCGTTATATTCTCCATCAGTTCCTTCAGTTTTTTCCGGCTGGTTGCATAAGCCGCTGCCTTCTTCAGCTGGAAATTAACTTCGTGGTCATTGGCTGCATGAAGAAGAAAGGTATACAATACCTGGATGGAGGAACAATAGGAATAATGGTCGGCGAGGTTACGGAAATCATCTTTCAATCCCGGATCGAGGGTATGGGGACGTTGGATAAAGCCGGTAAAATCCTGACGGTTCATGGATCACCAATTGACAACAGCCTGGTTGAAGATATCCTGGATGAGTTTGTCGTCGATATCCTTGATGAGTTGATCTTGCCACGTTGACAGGTTTTGTGAGCTCGGGTAATCTTCGTATTCGGTAAACGTCTTGTTTTCGAAATTTTGCTTCTCATTCTTCTTATTGGTAAATTTTACCGTCACAGCGATCGTCAGGCGGTTCTGGTTAGCTGTTTCATTTCCCTGGATGGAAATCGGTTGAATCCCATATCCCGTGATGGTGCCTTCTATGCTCAGGTCGCCGTTCCGGTCAACCAGGACCAGGTTTGTCTGGGAGGTAAAATAATCCTTTAATGCATCCGTGAAGGCCCGGCTGAGTGTAGGCACAACCAGGGATGCATTATTGGCGAAATATTGAATGGAAATAGTCTTAACATCCGCTGAAATCGAAGCGCCGGTAAAGGAATAACTCATCCGGCAGGAGTTCTGAGCCAGCAGAAGAAAGAAAAACAGGCAACAGGTTATCTTGTAGGCAGTTTTTCTGAGAGGTTTGACTGACAAGCTATTCAATGTTGTATTCTTTAATTTTCCGGTAAAGTGTTCGTTCAGAGATACCCAGTTCCCGGGCTGCATCTTTCCTTTTTCCTTCATGTTTCTGAAGGGCTCTACGGATAAAGTCCATCTCTTTTTTCACGAGTGAAAGTGATTCTTCAATTTCTTCCGGTTCCTGGATGGATTCGTCCATGGATTTATCCGGTGCATGCACAATGATTGGTTCCTGCTGTTCATTGACATCCTGGAAATCCTTATAGAGTCGTTTGATAATATGTGAATTTTCTCCCAGTGCTCCAGTAGCCGATTCGTTTTTCATCAGGTTCATGACCAGTTGTTTCAGGTCATTTACATCTTTGCGCATATCAAACAGGACTTTATACAGCAATTCCCGTTCAGAGAAATGCCCTGTATCATCCCCTTTGTAAAGCATCGGCAGGTCATTATTCTGAGGATGAGGAATATATTTTGCAAGGGTCTCGGCAGAAATGTTCCTGGTCTTTTCAATGATGGAGATCTGTTCAGTGATATTTTTCAACTGCCGGATATTACCGGGCCAGCGATAATTGATGAGCAAACGCTGTCCTTCTTCATCCAGCAGGATGGCCGGCATCCGGTATTTCTCTGCTGCATCGGATGCGAATTTCCGGAAGAGGAGGAAAATGTCTTCTTTCCGCTCCCTGAGAGCCGGTACGGAAATGGGGACCGTACTCAATCGGTAATACAGATCCTGCCTGAATTTCCCCGTGTTGATGGCATCCGGGATGTTGATGTTTGTAGCCCCTACGACCCGCACATTGGTCTTCAGTACTTTGGAAGAGCCCACCCGCATGAATTCTCCGGATTCCAATACCCGGAGCAGCCGGACCTGTGTAGACAGTGGGAGCTCGGCTATTTCATCCAGGAAGATCGTTCCCCCGTTGACCACTTCAAAATACCCTTTCCTCGCTTCATGGGCGCCGGTGAAGGATCCTTTTTCATGGCCGAAGAGTTCCGAATCGATGGTTCCTTCGGGGATGGCTCCGCAGTTCACTGCAATGTAAGGTCCGTGTTTCCGGGAACTGAGCTGGTGAATGATCTTGGGAAAAAACTCTTTGCCTGTTCCGCTCTCGCCGGAAACGAGTACGGTAATATCTGTCGTAGCTACCTGTTTTGCAATGTCGATGGCCCGATCAAGCAAAACCGAATTCCCGATGATCCCAAACCGTTGCTTTATTGACAGAATATCCATTTAAATGATTTTTACTGATGTAAAATTACGAAATTTTTACTTCTCCTTCTCTTTCACTTCCCGCTTGAGCCTCGCAAGATGCCCTCTTCCAAGGGCTTTTACTTCGCATCCCAGTCTGAAATAAGTCCGGATCTGTTCATCGGTAAGTATGCCGAATGCATCAATGATGGCGATCGGCCCTCCTGCCCATTTTACGATATCATCTGGTTTCAGTTTGAGGTAAGGGGCATGCGGAACTGCCAGGATCAAGGCTTCAACACCTTTTAATGCTTTTTTCAGGTCCTTCTGAACAACCGTATTCTTAAGCTGTTCCTGGTTCCTGAAAAAACGCTTCCAGGAATGTCCCGGTGCCGGATATTCATCCTGGTCTTCAAGCTCGTACCAATGGTCTACGTAAGGGTCATGGATCCGGATCTCGGCATTCATTTCCGTCAGTTTGCGTACCACCATTTCACTTCCGCTGTAACGGGTATCGCTCACATCCTGCCGGTAGCTGGCACCGCACAGCAGCACCTCCGCGCCGGCAATGTACCGGCCCATGTTGCGCAAGGCATCACGGGTGAGCTCGGCAACATGCAGTGCCCGCGTATCGTTGATATCAATTGCAACAGGTGTGATCTGGAATATTTTATCCCCATCTTCAAAGCCGAGAATGTGCTTGTATGCCCAATATCCCAATCCGCCGTCTTTGGGCAAACAATATCCGCCGATCCCGGGGCCCGGAAAGATCATATTACTATGCGTGGGACGCATCTTGATCGCATTGATCACCTTGATCAGGTCAACACCGTTTCGTTCCGAGAAAAGGCTCCATTCGTTCAAAAAAGCGAGGATGGTCGCACGGTAGGAATTTTCTACGATCTTGGTGGTTTCCGATTCAATGGGTCGATCCATCATGGTCAGCGGAAAATCCTTCGTATTCAGCACTTCATGAAGAAATTTCTCCACTCGTTTCCGGGCAATTTCTTCGCAACCCGAGCATACGCGCCAGAAATCACGGATGGATGCAACGTATTGCTTTCCCGGCATCACCCGTTCGAAACTATGGGCCAGCAGCGGAACCTGACGGATCCCTCTTTTCACAAATGCTTTTTTCAGGATCGGCCACGCAACAAATTCCGTGGTCCCTGGTGCCACCGTGGTTTCGATCAAAACCAGGCATTCAGGCAGGATTTTCTCGCCGATCGTACGTATGGTATCTTCCAGCGCTGCCATATCAGCGGTCCCGGACTTCATATTCCCGACTTCTTTCTTTGTAAAATCGCATTGTACATCTACAACAACACAATCGGCAAATTGCAGAACGTCGTTGTTATAGGTTGCGACCAGTGTTTTTGATTTTTTTACGCAGTTTTGTATAAGCTGGTCCACTTCAGGATCTTCTGCCTTGACAGGGCTCAACCCCTGGTTGATCATGGAGATTTTCCAGTAGCTCCTGGCACCCGGCAGATCGCATCCGATCACCAATTTGGAATGTTTTCCTTTCTTGTCTTTCGTGTCGGCAACAATGGCTGCCATCACGGCACCAACAAAACCAAGCCCCATAACGACAACGATTTCTTTCTTTTCTTTCCTGGCTTTGGCCACGAGATTTTTGATCCGTTTGAGTTCTTTATCATAATCCTGTTTTTGAGGCATACTGAATTTTTCGCCTGAGGGACTGACGGAATACTGTGTAGTTTCCTTTTCCATTCTGTAAAGTTGTTTTAACTATTAATATTTCAACTTTTTACCTGACCCGTGCATTAAATTTTTCGGTATAAACCTTGATCAACCGGTTCATGGCTTTATCGATATCTTCATCTGTAAGTGTTTTCTTATCATCCTGTAGGATAAAATACAAAGCATAGGATTTTTTTCCAGCTTCTATTTTTTCTCCTTCATACACATCAAACAACCCGACTTCCTTCAGTAATTTCTTTTCTGTTGCAAAGGCCAGTTTTTCTAACTCAGCATACGAAACCGGACGATCCAGCTGCAACGCAAGGTCCCTGCGGACTTCCGGGAATTTCGGAAGTTCGGCAACTGTTTTATCCCCGGCCTTCAGGTTACTGAGCAGGAGGCTCCAGTTGAAATCTGCATAAAAAACATCCTGCCGGAAATCAAATTTTCTCATCAATGCCTGGGAAAGAACGCCAAGGACAACCAATGTTCTGTTCTCCATCCTATAAGCCAGACCCTGGCTAAAAATTCCGGAAGTGTCCGGATCTGTCTCGAATGACGAAAAGGAAATTCCGGCACGAAGAAGAATTGTATTTACAAAACCTTTAAGATCATAAATGTCAACTTTCCGGCCCGATGCGTTCCAGTTTTCTTTCTGTGCCCTTCCTGTCAGAAAAACAGCCAGGTGGTTTTCCTCTCTGTACTTCTCAAGCGGGGTTTTATCCTCCTGATGGGGATATAGAAAGTAACAATTCCCGAATTCAAACAATTTACAGTCGGCAATTTTCCGGTTCTGGTTATATATAAGGGTCTCAAGTCCTCCGTAAAGCAGTGTCTGGCGCATTACATCCAGGTCCCTGCTAAGGGGATTCAGGATCCTGACATTATGTTCGACAGGATAAACAGGATTGCCTTCATAATAGGATGAACGTGTCAGTGAATTGTTCATGATCTCATGGAAGCCATTTGCACATAAGTAATCCGAAATCCCGTTCTTTATTTTTTCAGGATCCGGTTTGGGAGAAGAAGAGATGGAGGAATGGATTGCCGACGAGAACTCAATATTGTTATACCCATAAATCCGCAAGATCTCTTCGATCACATCGGCTTCCCGGGTTACATCGACCTTATAGGAAGGGATTTCCAGGTTTAATCCCTCATCTGATGCAGAAAGAACAATAATTCCCAGGGACGAAAGAATATTTTTTACAGTTTCCCTGTCAAGGGTTTTCCCGATGAGGCGGTCGAGATGTGCATGAGACAAGAAAACCAGGGAAGGTTCCTTGGGTTGCGGGTAAACATCAACAATATCGGATGCAATCTCCCCGCCGGTAATCTCCCGTATCAGTAAACCTGCCCGTTTGAGTGCATATACCGTAATATTGATATCGGCACCGCGTTCAAACCGGAAAGAAGCATCGGTTTGCAAACCATGGTACCGTGCCGTTCTTCGGATATTGCGTGGATTGAAATATGCGCTTTCAAGGAATACCGAAGTGGTGTCTGAAGTAACGCCCGAATTCAGTCCGCCAAAAACGCCTGCTATGCACATGGGATCTTCGGAATTGCAGATCATCAGGTCCTGCCCGGTTATTTCCCGTTCCACTTCATCGAGGGTGATGAACTTCCTCGGTCCCGGAAACTTTTTGATGAAAACTTTATCTCCTTTCACTTGGTCGGCATCGAATGCATGCAAAGGATGACCCAGTTCCATCAGGACGAAGTTGGTAATGTCAACGATGTTATTGATCGGTCGAAGTCCGACTGCATTGAGCCTGTTTTTCAGCCAGGGTGGCGATTCCTTAATGGTAATGCCGGTAAAGGTCAATCCTGAATACCTTGGGCAGGCTTCCACATCTTCAATGACCACCTCAATTTTCCTGCCTTGTTTTGAATCGTTAAAGTCACCGGTCTCCGGGTATTTCAGGACTACAGAACCCGGATGGGCACTCCCGGACATGCAGTTCAGTACGGCAGTTAGATCCCTTGCCACACCAATGTGAGATGTTGCATCCGACCGGTTTGGGGTCAGGCCGATCTCAAAAATCGTATCTTCTTCAACCTTGAAGTAATCCTTTGCAAGGGTTCCCGGAACTGCCGATGGATCCAGCACCAGGATCCCCGCGTGGGAAGAGCCGATACCGAGTTCATCTTCTGCACAGATCATTCCTTCCGATAGTTCCCCACGAATCTTGGCCCGTTGAATGGTGATCTCCTTTTCATTGAAAAAGAGGGTGGTTCCGACGGTAGCCACAGCAACCTTCTGACCGGCTGCCACATTGGGTGCCCCGCAAACGATCTTTAAGGACTTCTCCTTGCCAACATTCACCGCTGTAAGACTCAAATGATCGGAAACCGGGTGTTTCATGCAGGTCAGCACTTCGCCGATCACAATACCTTTGAGTCCGCCTTTCACCGAAAACCAGGTCTCCATATTCTCAACCTCCAGTCCGCACCCGGTGAGGATTTCAGCCACTTTTGCCGGTTCCGGAATGCCTGAAACATATTCCTTTAACCAATTATAGGAGATCTTCATGCTATACCAATTTTGGGGATGTAAAAGTATTGAGAATTTCCTGAATCTTAACTGATCAGGCCCCAATTTTCCCTGTATTTGTTCATGATTTTAAGGTGCCGTGCAAGTATTGCGTTGTGTTCTTTCTCTAAGTTAGGGTCGTCCCGGATGATATCCGTGGCCAGATTACGGGCATATTTGAGGATCTTCTCATCGCGGATGATGTCGGCAATTTTAAGATTCAGGATCCCTGATTGTTGTGTTCCTTCCATATCGCCCGGGCCCCGCAGGCGAAGGTCGGTTTCTGCAATAATAAATCCATCGTTTGTTTCCACCATAGTTTCTATCCGTTTTTTTGCTTCGGTGGTCAGCTTAAATCCCGAAACCATGATACAATAAGATTGATCGGCACCGCGACCAACCCTTCCCCTTAACTGGTGAAGCTGGGAAAGTCCGAATCGTTCGGCGTTTTCAATGACCATCAGCGAGGCGTTGGGAATATCTACTCCAACTTCAATCACCGTTGTGGCAACAAGTATCTGGGTCTCCTTTTTCAGGAAACGTTGCATGGCTTCATCCTTCTCCTTTTGTTTCATTTTTCCGTGCACCATCCCGATCGAATATTTAGGGCCGGGGAAAATTTGCTTGATTGATTCATATCCTTCCATGAGATTTTTCAGATCGAGGGTTTCCGACTCCTGGATCAAGGGAAAAACGATATAGACCTGTGTTCCTTTTTCGATTTGTGTCCGGATAAAATCAAACACCTGTTCCTGCTTCGATTCATACACATGTTTGGTGATCACAGGCTTCCGGCCGGGAGGCATCTCGTCAATAATAGAACTGTCAAGGTCCCCGTACAAGGTCATGGCGAGTGTTCGGGGAATGGGGGTAGCAGTCATCACCAGTACATGAGGGGTCACTGCATTTTTCTCCCACAATCGCGCCCGTTGTGCTACGCCAAACCGGTGTTGCTCATCAATCACAACAAATCCAAGGTTTTTGAACTGGACATTTTCTTCGATCAGGGCATGGGTGCCGATCAGTATCTGGAGACTGCCGTCGGTCAAGCCTGCTGCGATCTCTTTTCTTTTTGCAGGTTTTGTAGAACCGGTGAGCAGTTCAACACGGATATCGAGCCCGGAAACCATTTTTGAGATATTCTGGTAATGCTGATTCGCCAGGATTTCTGTTGGTGCCATCAGGCAAGCCTGGAAATTGTTATCCAGTGCAATCAGCATTGTCATGAGGGCAACCAGCGTTTTCCCGCTTCCGACATCGCCCTGCAACAAGCGATTCATCTGTTTTCCAGAGCCAAGGTCGCTTCGGATCTCTTTAATTACGCGTTTCTGGGCATTAGTTAATTCAAAGGAAAGATAATGGTGATAGAAATTATTCAGGAAAGGACCTACCACGGAAAAGGGATGCCCGCTATGTTTTTGGGTTCGCAGGAACTTTTGTCTCAGCAACCGGAGTTGTATGTAAAAGAGCTCTTCGAACTTCAGTCTTGCCTGGGCTTTTTTCAGCATTTCATGACTTGCAGGAAAGTGGATGTTGATAAATGCTTCCTGGCGGTTCATTAGTTTCAGGTTTACAAGGATTTTCTGGCTCAGGTTCTCAGGGATAACAAAACGGTCGGATTGGATGAGTGTTTTCATCAACCGGGAGATCCCTTTGCTGTCAAGACCTCTCGATTTCAGCTTTTCCGTCGAACTATATAACGGTCGAAAAGTATCGCTGACGGAGGAAACCTGTTCATTCGGTAAATCCAGGTCAGGGTGGGCAATCGTAAGATTCCCATTAAACCAGGAAGGTTTCCCGAATACGATGAATTCTGTTCCGGGTTTCACTTTATTTACGATCCATTTGATCCCCTGGAACCAGACCAGTTCCATTTCACCGGAATCATCGGCCAGGGTAGCAACAAGTCTTTTAGCGTGCAGACTTCCGATCATTTTTACATCCGTGATCCTCCCCTTTACCTGCACATAAGCAGCATCATCTGTTACTTCAGAAATCCGGAATATTTTGCTCCGGTCGATATACCGGAACGGGAAAAGGGTAAGTAATTCCCCGAAAGTAAAGATCTGTAATTCCTTTTTCAGGATATCCGCCCGCGCCGGGCCTACTCCTTTCAGGTATTCGACCGGCGTTTCAAGAAAAGTTCCCACCATCATTCAATCAATTGATCCAGAGCAAAGTTATGGATTTTGCCGGAAGAAGTATAAAAAAACCCTCCTTTTTGGGGAGGGTTCCATTGATTTTTAACCGGATAATTCCGTTAATATTCCCAAAGGTCCATTTCAAATTCATGCAATGATGTTTTTGCCCTGTCGGCTTCTAAAAGGGCATCTACACCGGTCGCGTAATCGGAGATCTTCCGGTCATATACATTTTCTTCCTTGTAAATAAAACTGTTGAACATCCTTTTCATGAAGACATCGTCGTAAGATAACCTTCCTGCATCCCCGTTTTTCAGGTTGAATTGTTCGGTTTTTGCGAAGATGTTACGGCATTCCGGGAAGTATATCCAGAACATATCGATGTCGCCCCTGTATACTCCCTGGTCATCAAAACTCTCCTTAATTGGACATATGCCGAGGATGCGTACTTCCAAGACCGAACGCTGACGGTCGAAAACCCATTGTTCCTTCAGTTTAAGCTTGGTAACGGCCGAAGCCTGGAAACTTTCCGTATAGGTGGTATCGTATTCAACATCGGTTCCTTCACGAAACAAGGTTTTCTTGATAGTTCTTTCCGATTGTTTCATGATCTCATTATAATTCCTGGGAAGAATGAACTTATCATCTTCATAAGCGGTGATGGTGCCTTCCTTCATGTTATCCAGGACGATCTGCATGAAACTCTTCCAGGTTCCCTGGGGAGTTTCTGGAAAATAGAATGGTTGGTTCATTTTTTCCTTCATGTTGATTTCCCTCCAGATCCTTCTCGACCAGATAACATCCGCTTCACGCAGGGGTACATAAGGGATCGGATTCATCTGCAGGATGGCCGTCTTATCATAAATTCCATCCCTGGGCCCTGTATCCAGCACCTGGGAGTAACCGCTGGCTGCTGTCATTGCAAATGCAACAACGATCAGGCATTTTAAGAAAGTTTTCATAAATCCTCCCTTATTAGATAATGAGTTAATAGGAATCTATCTGAATTTATAACTGATATTTTTCAATTGCTGCTCGCCTCCCGGACCGGTGGCCATGATGTCTTCGATCCAGATTCTGTTGTTCTTCTTTGCCCTTTTGATCTTGGCAAGCAGATCTTCGGGGATCCTGTTTCCGGGTATATTCCGTTCAATAACACTTCCATCGATATCGGAAACGAAAACGAAAGAGGTGATTTTGTAAGTAAGGTCGAAATCAAATCCAACAGGTTTTTCAGCTGCAATATAACCCACTGGAATATCGCTTCTCGAAATGATTCCTCCTTCAGGATTCCTGTCGATCAGGGCATTGAAGATAGGGATTTTTTTTAAACGGAAATTGCTTGAGCCCATCGACTTGGTTTTTCCGGAAAAAACGGCATTTACCGAAACAATGGCTTCTTTAACACCATTTGGTAGTCCGGATACGATCCATTGTTTTCCTTCCGGCCGGATTTGTCCGACAGAAATGTTTGGAATGATTCGTTCAGGTCCACCGGGCACTGAGATATCAACGGGGTTGTCGACGCCAATATAAAAAACGTTCATCTTGGAGGGGGAGATGGTTAATCCGGGTTTTGCAACGATGAATTCATCCTTGAAATGGAACGTCATGGTATCACCGAGCGGGTTAACGATCTTAATGATACCGGCGAATTTCTTTAATCCTTCCCCATTGCCAAGCAGTTTGAGTGTCACAATTCCATTGGATCCTTCGAGTGGAGTGGCATTTTTATAATTTGCAGGGGTCAGCGAATCAATACCCAGGCTATACCTGACATTGGGATTGGCTTTTGTATCATAGGCGGCAACTACAATTTCTGCCTGGTATTCTTCTCCTATAAAAACATAGCTGCTTTTCGGGATAACCTTGGCGTCGATTTTATCGTATTTGAAATCTTCCGCAGAAATGGATGAGAGAAGGTAGTTGGTAACGTCAAATTCGGCATTGTAGACTTCTGCCTTGATCTTATTCAGGATGGTAACATCGGCAGCCAGGATAGTACGGTAGAAATTGTGCATTTCCCAGGGCTGCTTAGCTCCATCCAGATCATAGAATGGCCCTTTGGTATCCAAGCCCATTTTCATTACATTCCGGTACTTGGGATCTACAAGGTCGAGCATCTTTTTCTTGAATTCCTCCATTTTGTCCCTCAGCTTACGGGCTTCACCACCCGAACCGTCCTGGGCTCTTCCGATAAAATAATTGGTTGTACGGTCGTAATTATCTTTCCTTTTTACATCCTTCAGTTTAACTTCCTTAGCCTCCTTAAAGGTCTCAATACCATCGGCAAGCTGAATGATCGCTACTTTTGTGCTATCAATGTAGGCCGCCAGACCTTTGGAAAGGTTATGTGCCTTCTGTGCTTTTTCCCAAAAAGGGCCTACCTTATTCGGGTTGAGCTGATATTGGATTTTAAATTTACTGATTGTGGTTTCCAGCTTCTTCGCAAAATTTTCGTTTGTGGTTTCCATACTTTCGTTCACCACAATGAAAGCATCCAGGATTTGTTTCGAGACATTCAAAGCAAGCAGCGCCGTAAGGATAAGATACAACATGGCGATCATCTTCTGCCTCGGGGTCTCCTTATATCCAGCCATTTAGTCTGTTATTTATTAATTAGTATTGTAGGAATAAAACAATTCATTACCCGGATTAGCGGTTTCCCATGTTCATAGCAGAGAGCATATTGCCATAAACCTTGTTCAGAGCAGCAATATTTTTGGAGAAAGCTTCCACTTCCTGCTTGAATTCAGACGTTTTTTCAATGGACTCATTCAATTTGGCTGTCAGTTTATTTAAGGTCTCATTGACTTTGCCCGTGGATTTCATCTGCTCGTTGGAACCTTGCAGGTGGAGTTCATACAAAGCATTGAGCGCCGATAAATTATTGGAAATTTTTTGAAGCTGTTTGTTGTAGTTGGTCTCTTCTTGTGCGGAAGCGTGAAGGGCTTCCGACGTTTTGGCAAGTAATTCTGCAGATTCGCTGTATTTCTCAACAAACTTATTGGTAAATGCCGTTGCATTGATAAGGCTGGTGGAGAATTCCTTGTTCAGGGAAATCTCATTCTTGATGGACTCAGAGGCCTGTGCATAGGATTGCGAGAGTGTAGCGGCACTTTTGGAAACAGATTGGATGTTTGAGAGGTGTTCTTCCGAAGCGCTGACATTTTGATCGAGTGATTTAGCTGTTTTTTTATAGGATTCATTCAGAACGGAAACAGAATCGGTTGCCGTCTTCATCGTGGATACAAATTTGTCGTTGGCAACGGCAGCATTGCTGACATCTGAAAGCTTGGCGGTGGTATCAGTGAGGTTTCTCAATCCGGTGCCAAGGCTTTCAATCAACTCTGGCCCGATCTTGGCCTTTTCAAGCATTTTATCCAGCTCCTGAGTACCAGTGCTTCCAGATGGAAATCCTGGTGCTCCGCTATCGGTTTCATGGTAAATGCCTGCTAACTGAGGGTATACAAGGCTCCAGTCAGGTTCAACGTGGGGTGGTTCAAACGCAGAGAAAAAGAAGATTGTCGACTCGGTTCCCAGACCGACGATCAGCATGTAATCAGCTCCCATGTAATGGTTGATCTTGAAGAGGGCACCCATGATAACAACAGAAGCACCTAAGCCGTAAAGTTTGGCCATGAAGTTACGGTACTGTCTTGTCCTGACTAAAGCATATAAGCCCATAATAATAATTGATTTGGTTTAAGATAACGATTGATTTTTATAATATCTTTTTCTCTTCTTAATTGTAGACATGAGAAGCCCGGGCAGGATTATCATCTTTTTGTCTGCCAAGGAACGGTTGAATGGTCCGGAAACCAATATAACATTTAGCCGTATCCTGGAATTCGAAGGAACGGGTGGAAACCCGCAGGAAATAAGCAACATCTTTCCAGGATCCGCCCCGTACGACTTTGCGCTTCATGGCTGGAGGATCGGCATCTTTTGCATTGTATGTATAATCCGGATTGAGATCCCAGGTAAAATTGTAAGAAGAGGGATAGTACGCTGACCGGGTCCATTCGGCTACATTGCCGGCCATGTCATACAAGCCAAAATCATTAGCAGGATAATGGGCACAGATGACCGTAGTAGCTCCACCATCATCGATATAATTTCCGCGTAAGGGTTTGAAATTGGCAAGGAAGCATCCTTTGTCATTTCGGGTATAAGGTCCGCCCCAGGGATAAGGGTTATTGTCGTACCCGCCGCGTGCAGCCCATTCCCATTCAGCTTCTGTCGGTAACCGGAACTCACTGACAAAGGATTCACCTTTTTTTCCAAACATGTAACTGTTTTTCAGCTGAGTTCTCCAGATACAGAAGGCATTGGCCTGTTTCCAGGTAACGCCAACAACAGGATAGTTGTCATAGGCAGGGTGCCAGAAATATTTTTCAGTCTGCGGGTCGTTGAAGGAATACACATAGTCATGAATCCAGCAGAGCGTATCGGGATAAACGTTGATCACTTCCTTGCGAACATAAACGGAACGGTCTTTCAGACCCTGGGGACGGTTGGCCAATCCGCCCTCCTTGACGTCGCCGCCCTGACTGTAATCTTTCCGTGCTGCAGCTTTCAGGTCAACAAAATAATATTCAAAATAAAGTTTCCGGGTATCAATTTCCTTGCGGCGGAAGAAACGTTCACTTTCCGGGAGATACATCTGGGTAAGTGCATCACGGACATCCTGCTGGTCGGAACTCCAATCCAGTTTGGCAGTCCAATTCAGAAATGGAGGATCAAATGTTTCCCCCGTTTTCTTATTTTCCGATATGAGATACATGTCTGGTTTCACTTCCCCTAATAACCTGCGGGCGATGGAATCCCTGACCCAAAAAACAAACTGCCTGTATTTGTTATTTGTGATCTCTGTCTGATCCATATAGAAAGACTGGATCGTGACTGTTTTGGGGGTGTTCAGCTGGGCATACGGAAGATCTTCATCACCCACACCCATTGTAAAGCTACCCATCGGAATATAACGCATCCCGTAAGGATCCGGTTGAAAATACCGTTTTCGGTTTTTTACTCCTGTAAGTTCGCCATTTCCGGAGTTTCCGCAGCTACCAAGGAAAACGAGAAGAGCAAAATAAATGAGCAGTTTTTTCATTTTTTGGCCGATTTATTGATGAAATATAACGGTGCTTAGTAGAATTTATTATCTTCTCCGTTTGAAATTCGAATTTCAAACGGCAAAAATAACTTATTCTATTATAAGAACCTTGTATTTTTATAACTTTTCCTAAATTTCTCAGTTTCAATCTTAAAACAATAATTCAACATCACCTCTGCAGTGCCGTCAGCGTACCTGGTCATTTTAGATACACTGGCATCATAAGCCAATCCAATTTTAAATGCTTTTATATTGAATCCCACCAATACCGACGCGGCATCCTGGTAACGGTAAGCAAGTCCGCCCCAGAATTTTTTATTGTATTGAAGGATGGCGCTTACACTGAAACTAAAGGCAGCCAGGTCGGTAGTAATAAAGGCAGAAGGTTGCAACTCATAAGCGGGATAGCCGGGTATAACCCAATAGTATCCACCGGTAAGGTCATAAACCCTCTTGTCACTTACTTTTAATGTTTTCATCCGGGTTTGCAGGACATTGTCGCAGGAAAGACCGAGGTAGTATTTATCCGGCACTTTGTAAAAGAGTCCTAATGAACCATCCACGATAAAATCGTTTTTCCCCAGGTCGGTGATGGTAATCAAAGGTTCGAGTTTGTCTACATTCAATACTGAATTCTGAAAATTTACCTGCAATCCTCCTGAAAACTCACCCGGTCCAACGTCGGTACGGTAGGCATAGCCAAGGGTTACCTGGGTATTATTGAATGGCCCGAGTTTATCGTTAATCACCGTTCCGCTAATGCCGCCGTGCAAAAATTTAATCGGGGAATCGATGGTGAGAAACATCGTTTGGGGCGCGGTATTGCCCCCGCGGTCATCTTTGAAACCAATCCATTGCTGCCGGTAGAGACCGGTAACGTTGATGCCTTCGCTGCTGCCAGCAACAGCCGGGTTAAAAGCCATGTTCATGAACATGTAATGCGTAATATTGCTGCTCTGCTGAGCTACGACAGTCGAAAGTGATGACATCAATAATAGAACTGTTAGGATCCCGTAAAACCGGCAACAACGGTTAAGAAAACAATATTTTGTAGAATGAAAAATCAATATGTTTTTTATTTGGTTGGTACAAACCGGGGGTTAAAAGTACAATTATTTTTTCTTTTGGCAATACCAGTGTATTCTTTTCTTAAAATCACCCCTTATAAAAATTGATTCTTGATTATAAACTGTTCAACATTGTTATACAGATTTCAGAAAAAAAAGTTGCATCTCTCCCCGAAATACCGGTTCCCGGATTAAAGTTGCCGGAAGCAGTATCTTTGCACAAAAGTCCTGATTAACAAATATAAATAAACACATATGTCGTTTTTCCTCTTAAAAGAAAAACCCTTCACCAGGAAGTGGTTCATTTCGCATACCTTCATCCTTATCGGATCGTTTATCCTTGCTTCCGGTTTTGTTCTGTTCATCACTCCCTATAAGATCATCCCGGGCGGGGTCTATGGAATTTCCATTGTGCTGCATTATCTGTTCGGCACACCAGTAGGGTTGGTTGCCCTGTGCTTCGATATCCCGCTAACTATAATCGGAATCAAAATACTGGGACCCCGGTTTGGTTATAAAACTGTGCTCGGTTTTTCACTTACGGCCATTTTTACCGACACTCTGACCTATTTCTGGGGATTTGAACCATTAGTAAAGGGAGATGCCTTGTTGTCTTCTATTTTCGGCGGAGTGATGGTAGGACTGGGCTTGGGCCTGATCTTCCGTTCAAAGGCAACCTCCGGGGGATCCGACATCGTCGCCATGATCATTGCCAAATATACCCGGCTGCCACTGGGAATGCTGATGATCTATGTGGATTCCGTAATTGTTTTAGTCGGATTCTTTGTTTTCCGGGACTGGAAAATTCCACTTTATTCCTGGATCGTCATCTTCATCACCGGCAAGGTAATTGATATCGTGATGGCCGGGATTAGCTATGACAAGAGTATTTTTATTATTTCAGAAAAACATGAAGAGATCCGCAACAAGATTATTAACAATCTCAACCGCGGAGGAACCTACATCGAAGGAAAAGGGATGTTCAACATGGCCGATCGAAAGATTATTTTTACGGTGGTTAACCGAAGGGAACTTTTCCTCCTCGAAGAATACATCCATGAGATCGACCCGAAGGCGTTTCTGACGGTCATGGATGCGACCGAAATTCTCGGCGAGGGGTTTAAATCGCTGAAGGAGAAGGTTACCGATTAGGTGTTAGGTTTTGGGCATTAGGAATTGGATGCTGGATGCTGGATTAATGGATAATTGACAATGGATAATTGATAATTATTTTGCTACTTCATTATTTTACTTCTATTTTACTATTTTACTCGCCAGCTCGCCAACTCTTCAGCTCGCCAGCTATTTATCGGAATAGCTTCAGTACGTCATTGAGGTTGGCGAAGATCAGAATTCCGAAAAGAATGATCATGCCGGTGATTTGTGCATATTCCATAAACTTGTCACTTGGTTTCCGCCGGAAAATGATCTCGTAGAAAAGGAACATAACATGTCCTCCGTCCAGNNGTCAGCCAATCCCATGCATCCGGGAATAAGCTTCCGATAGAAATAAATCCACCTACCGATTCATACGCTTTCTCCTGTTTAAAGAGCAGCTTGATCGACTTCAGGTAATCGCCGGTTTTTTCAAACGTCCTGCTAAAGCCGGCGGGAATAGCGGTGAAAAAGTTATACGACTTTTCCTTCAGCTTAAAATAAGCCGACCATGGCTTGTTATAAACGCCGATTTTTCCTTCGGCCGGGATGGCGGTTGGCAGTTTTAAGGTATCACTTCCCCTGACAACTATGAGATTTATCTTTTGATTTTTATACCGCTGGAGCGCCAACCTGAATTCATCAAAATAGGGAAACAAGGAATCGTTGATCCCGATGATCCGGTCGTTGAGTTTTATCCCTGCTTTTTCTCCCACGGAACCCAAAACAAACTTCCCTGCCTCAAATGGAAATCTTACAGAAATAAAATCTACCGATTTTGATCGGATCAGTTTGCTTACAAACCCGGATGGGATTTGAATATCCATTTTTTTATCATCGCGGATGATCTGGATCATTTTTGCCTGTTCCAGGACTATTTGTTTGGGAATTGCTGAAAATTCTTCCACTACCTTATCGTCGATGGTGAGGATCCGGTCGCCATTGCGGAGGCCCAGCTCAGATCCCAAAGCATTTACAGCGATACCATATTTTACTTCAGAAGTCGGCAGGTATTGTTCGCCCCACACAGAAAGGATCGCGATGTAGATGCAGATGGCCAGGATGATGTTGACCGTTACACCGCCAAGCATGATGATCAGCCGTTGCCATGCCGGTTTTGAGCGGAATTCCCATGGCTGTGGTGGTAATTTCATCTGTTCCTTGTCCATCGATTCGTCGATCATACCCGCAATCTTGCAATAGCCACCCAGCGGCACCCAGCCAATGCCATATTCGGTTTCTCCTTTTTTGAATTTGAAAAGCGAGAACCACGGATCAAAGAAAAGATAGAATTTCTCTACCCGGGCTTTAAATATCCTCGCAGAAATGTAATGTCCGAACTCATGGAATATAACCAGTATTGACAGGCTCAGGAGCAATTGTGCGATTTTGATAAGAATAACCATCAGCAATAAATTAAAAATGAATACTATCAGGGTTCGGCATCCAACAGCAGGTATTCAAGGGCTTTTCCCCTGGTTTCCATGTTGGTTTGCACATAATCTTCGTAAGTTGGTTTCTGAATAAAAGAGACCGAATGCATGCATTTTTCGATGAGGCGCGGCATTCCCAGGAAGGAAATGCGGTCTTCAAGGAAAGCCTGCACGGCAATTTCGTTGGCAGCATTGAGAATGCAGGGCATATTTCCTCCCTTGTTGAGGGCTTCATAAGCCAATCCCAGGTTCCGGAAAAGATCCCTGTCGGGCAGCTCGAATGTAAACTGGGAACATGTTGTAAAATCAAATCGGGGAAAATCCGTCATCAGCCTGCCGGGAAAAGAAAATGCATAAAGGATAGGTCCCCGCATATCGGGAGGGCCCAACTGGGCTTTCATGGATCCATCCACGAATTGGACGATCGAATGAATAACCGATTGCGGATGTACGATAACTTCAATCTGGGAAGGGGAAAGATCAAATAACCATTTTGCCTCGATCACCTCCAAGCCTTTGTTCATAAGCGAAGCGGAGTCGATGGTGACCTTGTTTCCCATTTTCCAATTGGGATGATTCAACGCTGCTTCCTTGGTGACTTTGTTAAGATGTTCCTGTTTTTTTCCCCTGAAGGGTCCACCGGAGGCCGTCAGGATAANNTTTGCTCAGCAAGTGTCATGACCAGGTCGCCGGCAACAACCAGGGTTTCCTTGTTTGCCAGTGCAACGGGTTTTCCCGCGCGAACGGCATTCAGGGTGGGCTTTAACCCTGAATAACCCACCAATGCATTCAGCACCAGGTCGATCTTTTCCATTTCGACAATTTGGGAAAGGGAATCCGGACCGGCAAATACTTTAATAGGAAAAGGATGAAGGGATTCTTTGACTTTGACGTAGCATTCTTCGTTCCCGATCACAACGGCATTGGGAAGGAATTCAATGGCCTGGCGGATGAGAAGATCGGTATTCGACTGGGCGGTTAGTACCTCAGCGGAGAAAATATCAGGGTTCTGGCGGATGACATCCAGTGCCTGGGTTCCGATGGATCCCGTAGATCCCAGTATTGCAATATTTTTCTTCACCTGCCTCTGAATCCTTAAAAATTGATATAATCTTTGGGGTTGACCGGGTTGCCATCGCTCCAGAGTTCAAAATGAAGGTGCGGGCCAGTGGTGAGTTCACCGGTCTGGCCGATGATGGCAATGGGATCGCCGGCCTTGACGAATTCGCCCTCTTTTTTCAGCAAGGCAGAATTGTGCTTGTATACTGATACAATGTTCTGCTGATGCTGGATGGCAATGGTATAGCCTGTTTCCAGGGTCCAATTGCTGAGAATTACGGTTCCGTCGAGTACACACTTAATGGCTTCGTTCTGTTTGGAAACGATGTCGACCCCATAATGATTCTGTGAAGGATTGAATTCATTGGTGATCACACCTTTCAATGGCACAAAAAACAGGACTTTCCCGATGGATTCATTCTTCTGGCGTACATTTTCGGAATTTCCAAACCTGTAAAGGTTGTATTTCCCCTGGTTTTCCACTTCGGCCCGGAGCAGCGAATCTTCCGGGGATTTTTTCAGTTTAATGTTGTTGTATTTATGAAGGGTATCTTTGGAAAGGGGAACATCCGTTGAGAGGTCTTTCCCGTTCATGACATCTTTCATATTCTGGATGAAGCGGTTCCTCTTTTCAAGTCCATTTTCGATGGAATCGGTTTTGATCTGCAGCTCATAGAGCTTTTTTTGCAAACCCACGTTAGTGTAACCGGGAATATACTCGCGCAGCGGCGTAAAGGCGATCAGGATGGAAGTCAGAATGATCAGGATGATGGTAAGAGTACCCAGCACCACAAACACGTTCAGCCTCGAAAGCCGAAAGGTCACCTGTTCTTCAAGGGTCTCATCGTTCATGATCACAAGCCGGTA
>PLMO01000176.1 GCA_003142515.1 Bacteroidales bacterium | reverse complement strand
ACACAGCCTCTTCAGGCCGGGGTAAGGCAAATCACTAAAATATAGGGCTTTAGCCCAAAACATTTAATGAATCCCTACTTTTCAGAGTAGGCTTAAAACTCGATTTTTCATTCTTCATTAAAAAAGGTCGTGGAAAAGAAAATTTTCTGTTCTCTTTTATTGATTACATGCTTATCTGTCACTTCCCACGCCCAGTATTACAGCACCGGACAAGATCCGGCATCATTACAATGGAGGCAGATCCGGACGAAAAACTTCCAGCTGATCTATCCACAGGACTTCGAAAAAAAAGGCCAGTACCTCGCTAACATCCTGGGGATCGTTCAAAGAAATGAAACCAAAACCTTATCTGCAAAAGTTCCCCGCATCCCCATCGTCATCCATTCCTTGTCCTCGGAATCAAATGGAATTACAGTGTGGGCGCCGAAAAGGATCGAATTTTATTCCTGTCCGCCCCAAAGCATTTATACAGAAGAATGGCTTGAACAGCTGGCCATTCATGAATACCGGCATGCAGTTCAGGTCAGCAAGATGAACCGGGGGTTAACAAGAGTGCTTTCATATATTTTCGGCGAACAGGCAACCGGGGGCGTTCTCGGGCTTTACATCCCGTCGTGGTTCCTGGAAGGGGATGCCGTATGCACAGAGACTGCATTGTCGAACTCCGGAAGGGGAAGGACCTATGCATTTGAAAATATCCTGAGGGCACAGTTGCTGGATAAAGGGATCTGGTCATATGATAAAGCGGTACTGGGATCTTACCGTACCTTCATCCCCGATCAATATGAGCTGGGATATCCCCTGGTGGCCGAAGCCCGGAAAACCTACGGACCTCAGTTATGGAATACCGCACTGGACCGCACGGCAAAGCTTCCTTTCATGGTCGTGCCTTTTTCTTCCGGGATCCATAAAGTGACCGGACTTCAAAAGGTGAAGTTTTATAAAAAGATACTTTCCGATCTTACAATTGAATGGAAAAATCAGGAGAAAGCCCTCACCTATTCTGATTTCATCCCGGTGACAAAAAAAGACAGTAAAAATCACTCCATTTACCTTCACCCGGTATTTCTGAACGATTCGGTCATCATTGCAGAAAAAGAATGCATGAACGATCCTGACCGGATTGTGCGGATCGACCGGAAGACCGGGAAAGAGAAGAAGATTGTGACGATGGGAACGGCCCAGGATGAATCCATTTCCGTCAGCGGGAACTTCATCGTCTGGTCAGAACTGCAACCCGATGCAAGGTGGCAGAACCGGGATTATTCGGTCATCCGGGTCCACGACCTGAAAACCGGGACGACCCGCAATTCCACCCGGAGAAGCCGCTATTTTGCACCCTTTCTCTCCCCTGATGCCACCCAGATCGCTGCCATTAAACTTGACCCGCAAAACCATTGCTCCATTGAGATCCTGGAACTCCTTAGAGGGAAAACGGTAAAAAGCTTTCCACTGGGAAAAAACGCCCTGGCGCTTACGCCCAACTGGTCCCCTGACGGGGAAACTCTGGTCTTTACCATCCTGAATGAAAAAGGGAAGAGCCTCGCCGGTTTGAACATCCTTTCCGGGAAGATCCGGTATTACCTTCCCTTCAGCTTCACCGGGATCTCTGGCCCCGTCTTTTTTCATTCCAGCCATATTGTTTATGCTGCCGACTATTCGGGAATCGAAAACATTTATGCTGTCGATACCGGTACGGAAAAGATTTACCAGGTTACCTCTTCCCGGTTTTACTCCAACAATCCCGATTTTACCAGGGACCGCAGGGATATGATTTATTCTGATTATTCTTCGGACGGGCTCAGGGTTGTCGAGGCCAGGATCGATACGACACGATGGATCCCGCTCGAAAAGATCACCGATACCTCCATCAAACTCTATGCGTCGCTGGTTCAACAGGAACAGGCAAACATCCAGGACAGCATTCGCGATCGCCGAATTTATAAGATGTATGAATCCGATTCCTGCGACCTTGTAAAAGATACAATAAAGGGGAAAGTTTATGCCTCGAAGAGATACAACAAGGTTCTTCACTTGTTCAACCCCCACAGTTGGGAACCAGCCACCTTTGATGCGAGCAATCTTACACTTAAACCAGGGGTTTCGGTACTTTCCCAGAATGTTCTGAGCAGTATGTTTGCAAGTGCAGGCTGGGAATACAACACTAATGAAGCAACCGGGAAGGTCTTTGCCAACCTCAGCTACCAGGGTCTTTACCCGGTCTTTGACCTGGGTTTCGATATCGGGAACCGGGCTGCTTATTATCTTATCGCCAAGAACGAAACGGTCCGGTTTACCTGGCAGGAGATGAATTTCAAACTGCATGCCAGCATTCCCTGGAACTTTTCACGGGGAAAATATTACCGCTACCTGACCCCTTCTATCGGCACCACGATGATTGGCATCACACACAATGCTTTTACTCCATCGCGGCTGACGAAAGGATTGATCACGACGATCGATTACCAGCTCTCCGCCTCCCAATATCTCCGGTCCTCAGCAAAAGACATGTTCCCCAGGATGGGTCAAACCCTCGACCTCAATTTCAGGAGTACGCCCTTTGCCGGCAACCAGATGGGCGATATCTTTGCAGTACAAACCAACCTCTATTTCCCCGGGTTCTTCAAACACCAGGGGATTTGGGCCTACGGCGCATACCAGTCGTACAACCGTCGCAATGATACTTTTTACACCTATGCCAGCATCATCAACTTCCCAAGAGGATATACCGGGGTGATGGATGAACAGGTTATGAGCGTTACGTTGAATTACAAGTTGCCTCTTTTCTACCCCGACCTGAGCCTGGGGTCGCTGGTATACTTTAAACGGTTTAAACTGAATCTATTCTTCGACTGGGCACAGGGATGGACAGGGAAACAGGTGAATATTTACCAGTCAACCGGTGCTGAACTTACAACCGACCTGCACCTGCTGCGATTTCTTTACCCGTTTGACCTGGGTGTGAGAGCTGTATTCTTCCCGGAAGATTCATCCTGGGGATGGGAGCTGCTTTATGCAATCAATCTATAGCTGGCGAGTTGGCAAGTTGGCGAATTGGCGAGTTTTTTTTCCTTTGTGACTTTGTGACTTTTAATTATCAATTTTCAATTCGGTCTGCATTCCTGAATTGATTACTACATATCCCATCAATAAATTACACAATAAATATCTATGTATTATGAATTTGATTATTTTTGAGTTGAAGAATGCTGAATGGTCGAGTTAAAAGAGGATTCTTGAGAAAAAAGGGATAATTGGTTTTACTTGTAAGACTTCCATGATAACACAAATAATTGTTATGGGTATTAATGAGTTATGCGGCATTTATATATACATGATTAGTAAAGTAAAAGGAGAAAAATTAATTGGATTCAGATAATATGAACAAATTCGAATTTCTATTGGGGACTTGGAATTTGGATTATCAAATATTAAAAAGTGAATTGGGTCCAGAACGGTCAGACACCGGTTTAGGATCCTTTAGAAAGATATTGAACAATAAATACGTACTTTTCGAATATTCAACAAAATCCGGAAGTGAAGCTAAGGGAATTTGGGGATGGGATAATAAATCAAATGTATACAAGTATTGGTGGTTCGAGAATTCCGGAAGCTTCCTGACAGCAAGCTGTAATTTTATTACAAATGACTATTTTACTATGAATTGGCATGATTCCTTGCTGGTACAAACATTTGAAAAAATAGATGTAAATCGAATAGTAATGAAAATGCAAAAACCAACTTTACACAATGAATATAAATTGATCATGGAAGTGACATTCACCCGTAAATATTGATTCACAATATACACAGTCGCATTATTGAGTTTAATATTATGAAAACAAACAATGAAATTTTACCTGTTGAAGTTTTTTCAGGAACTATATGGGAAGCTGAGATGGTTAAAAGTCTCTTAGAGAATGCAGAAATTGAAACATTTTTAAGAGATGAAAATATAGGAACATTAGCACCATGGTATTCAGCACCTGGCGGAGCGGGTTCAGTAAAAGTGATAGTCTCAAATCTGGATTATGACAAAGCAAAAGTAATTGTTGAAGAATACGAAAAAAATATCAAGACAAATAATTAACGCCCGCTGACAAACCAGCAGTCTTTAATGTGGGCTGAGCCGTTTAATTTAAAAAAAATTCATCATGAAAAAAACCACTTTAACAATCGCACTTTTTCTGAGTATTGTTTTCGGTTTCAGTCAAAGTCTTGTTACATCAAATAAGGCATGGAGCAATTTAAAAATGGACTATTGGAATCCCTACAATCTATCGACCGAGAATCTTAAGTTTACAATTGACACAGTTATTAATAACCTTTTATATAAAAAAGTCGAGCGCTCAACAGACGAAAATCAACAATATTGGTCATTTTATGGATTCATCAGAGAAGATTCTGTTAAAAGAGTGTTTTATAAACTTAATGCATCTGAACCGGAAAGATTATTTTACAACTTTAATCTTCAATTGTATGACACAATTACTGCATACAGTATTAATACGCTGAATAATAATCTCTACATACAACCACAGGTTTATTTTGTTGTTTCTGTTGATAGTGTATTAATAGGGGATTACTTCCGAAAACGTTTTAATTTAGGCATCCCGGAGGATTCTACTTACACACTCGAACATTGGATTGATAGTACTGGAAATACGGGTGGTCTTCTTCATAATTTTGAAATGTTGGTGGGACATGATGGTTATATCCTGCTATGTTTTTTCGAAAATGGAATTGTGAAATATCATCATCCGGATTTTGATTCATGTTATGTTGTGACGGGGCTCGATAACAAATATTTCGCTGATATGACCGTAAGAATATCTCCGAATCCAATAATTGAAAGATCCACTTTGGTTGTTGAAAATTCAAAAAAGGCTGACAAAATGCAAATCGACTTCTATGATTTAATTGGTAGAAAAGTGTATTCAAAGATCTTTCTAAATGAATTACAGTTAACCAGAAACGATTTTCAACCTGGAATATATTTTTATAAAATTCTTGAAACTTCCGGGTATATCTTAACAGGTAAGATAATAGTAAATTAACTGGCTCTTACTCTATTCATCTGATTGAGAAGCAGGCGATGAAACAGGATGTGTTGGCTGATGCCAGCAACGATTCAGAGGAAGGCCGCGCATTGAACCGCCGTGTCGAGTTGGTGAAACAGTAGGCAATTATAGGTAATTACTCATCATCAACTCCATGTCCCAGCTGAGCGGCATTTGCAATGCCGCTCGGAACATGGCAGAATTTGCAATTCTGCAGAAGCTAGTAAACGTGAGAGCGAAACTTAGATATAAACCCAGCTGAGCGGCCCCGAAGCCTCGGGACCGCTCGGAACATCAAAGAATTTTCAATTCTGCAGAAGCTAGTAAACGTGAGAGCGAAACTTAACTATAAACTCTGCTAAATCCTGCACTGCGGCTGCCTGAAGTTTGCAACACAGTTTCCCGGTAAAAAAATATTATGGAGTAAAAAAAACAATACCTTTGTATTCTCATTAAAAAAAATCCATGAGCCCTAAAAACTTGATTTCCTGCAAGCTATGTCAGAATCACACTTGTTTCTTCCAGCAGTATGGTTCATCTATAGACCACCAATTGCTTGAATCAAAGAAACATCAGTCGGACTATTTGCAAGGGGAATATATCATTCACGAAGAGAGTCCTATTCATGGAATTTTTTTTGTGGGACAAGGCAAGGTAAAAATTTTTACTTCGGGACTGAATGGAACTCCGCAGATAGTGCGCCTGGTGCATGCTGGTGAATCACTCTGTTTCAGGGGGTGGGGAAGAACAACCTACCTCACAAGTTCTGTCACATTGGAAGACAGCCGGATATGTTTTTTTGAGAGTAAAGATTTTATGGAGGTGTGTAATATTTCCCAACTCTCAATGCACCTTATATCCTATCTTGGCAATGAACTTGAAATTGCCGAACAAAGATTGAAATACCTGATGCAAATGAACGTAAGAGAAAAAACAGCGGAAGCGCTCTTGTTCATGAAAAAAAGTTTTGGCATAAATGAAAATAATGAGTTGGATGTGTACATGAGCCGGAAAGATGTTGCTGCCATTGCAGGTACCAGCGAAGAACTCATCATCCGCCAGTTATCTGAATTTGAAAAAGAAAAACTCATCGAGAGAAGGGAACGCGGAAGTAAAATTGCATTACTCGATGTAAACAGATTAAACCAATTGATCAGTAAGTACTCTGTTCCTTCGTAATTACCTTCCGTTCGCCCCTTGCCTGGTTTTCTGCCTTTCCTGAATTTCATCTGCAAACTACCCTTCGATTTAACTCTCCGGTAAAGTCCCTACCTGTCTGAATCCCATTCCGACAAAAAGTATAGAATCCCCAATCCTCCTGATCGGACAGAGTTTTTATGAATTTACTAATCATATTCCTATTCATAAATTCGTAAAGACCCGTATTTCATATTCCTCGGCATATGGTGTAAAATCATCTGCAAAATTCTGCCGGGTAAATGATTTTTTTGGTCTTTTGTGCTGCGAATTTGTGAACACTCTCCATACGTAATAGAAAATTATATGCAAGAAGATAATAAACAAAAAAACAAAAGCAACCGCAGGGATTTCCTGAAAAAGAGTTTGATTACCGGAGGCCTTCTCGCTGCCGGCGCCATCGGATTTGAAAAAGTTTTTTCTGCTAAAAAAGATTCCGGGGAAAAAGTAAAAGTGCGTGCACCCGATGGAAAAGTATATGAGGCAAGTTCGGATCATCTGAAAGAATATCGCCCTCCACCGGTAACTAACGCAGAAGCCCGAAGAGGAATTGCCGGGAAAAAATTCGTGATGGTCATTGACCTTGCAAAATGCGATGGCTGTAAAACATGCACGGCAGCATGCCAGACGATGCACTTCACCGAACCCGATCGCGAATGGATAAAAGTGTTTAAAATGAAGGATGCTGCAACCACGGCACCTTACTTTTTTCCAAAACCCTGCTTCCATTGTGATAATCCTCCCTGCACAAAAGTTTGTCCGGTGAATGCTACCTTCAAGAGGCAGGATGGCATTGTGCTTATTGATAATGAGCGCTGTATTGGTTGCCGCTCCTGCATGGCTGCCTGCCCCTATTCTACACGCTTCTTCAACTGGAGTCATCCCAGCGCCTTGCAGATAGCTGCAGTCGGCGAGATGGCTTATTCGCCCGAACAAAGTGTTCCACGAAGAATGGGAACTGTGGAGAAATGCGATTTCTGCCCGGATATGATCAGACAAGGTAAAATGCCCGCTTGTGCAACCAGTTGCCCGATGAATGCCATATATTTTGGAGACCAGAATGAAGATGCTGTTACCAATGCATCGGGAGGAACTGTAAAATTAAGCCAGTTCCTCATAGATAATGCCGGATATCGGCATCTCGAAGAATTGGGAACCGAACCGCGTGTTTATTATCTGCCGCCCAAGAACAGAAAATATCCCGGGCCCGACATGAAAAATGTCGGAAAAGAAAAGAAAAAAACTAAGCCGATGGAGATGGACATGGGTAACATGCAGATGTAATCAGAGGTCATTAAAAAAATTTTACAATTATGGTTAACGAAAAATCCAACCTGCCTACCGGACAGGCAAGTCTGAAAAGTGAGATAGAAACCCTTCGCGAAGATTGTCTCAGCCCGACACGAAACTGGGGACGGCCCACTCAAATCTGGATAGGGTGTTTGCTGATAGTGATAGCCTGGGGGCTTTATTGTTACATCCACCAACTAAGGCATGGACTGGGAGTTACCGCCATGCGCGATTATGTATCCTGGGGATTATATATTTCAACTTTTGTATTCTTTATCGGCATCAGCCACTCTGGCACACTCGTATCAGCCATCTTGAGGATTACAAGACAGGAATGGCGAAGACCCATTACCCGTTCTGCCGAGCTGCTCACATTTGTTTCCCTTGTCTTTGGCGGAATTCTACCAATTATTGACTTAGGCCGTCCGGACCGCATAGCAAACATTGTCATTTTCGGAAGGGTGCAGTCACCGCTCATATGGGACGTCATCTCAATCTGCACTTACCTGGCAGGCAGCACGATATTTCTTTTTCTGCCAATGATACCCGATATGGCGCTCTGCAGAGATAGGTTAACTGTTGTCGATTCACGATTCAAAAAAATCAGAAAGTGGATTTATACCAAAATGGCTTTAGGATGGAAAGGCACTAAATCGCAATGGCACAGATTAGAATGGTCAATGACCATTATGACTATCGTGATCATTCCCGTGGCAGTATCTGTGCACACTGTTGTTAGTTACATCTTCGCCATGACACTGCGCCCGGGCTGGAACAGTACCGTGTTCGGCCCCTACTTTGTAACAGGCGCGCTGTACTCCGGTTCTGCCTGTGTAATATTAGGAATGGCTGCCTTCCGGAAAATGTATCACCTGGAAAAATATATCACCCTGAAACATTTTAATCTGATGGGACAAATCGAACTGGTGCTTACTCTTATTTATGCCTACCTGAACCTGAATGAATACTGGATACCTGCATATAAAATGGCAACGGCTGAAGGGCATTTGCTGAATGATTTATTTTATGGCAGTTACTCAATAGCATTCTGGACATGCCAGATCGGCACTGTAATGGTGCCCCTGATAATCATGTCGTTTCCCAAAGGAAGAAATATAACCATGCTTACCATCACCTGTATCATTATAGTTGCAGGTGCATGGGTAAAGAGATACCTTATCATAGTGCCAACGCTCCTGCATCCTTTCATGCCCATCCAGGAAGTTCCGGGAACATGGTCAACATATTTCCCAAACTATGTGGAATTTTCTATTACTGCTGCATGTCTGGCAGGAATATTTCTCTTCATCACACTCTTTGCAAAACTTTTCCCTATGATGGCCGTATGGGAAGTAGAAGAAGGAATAAAAATCGATCATGATAAGCAGTCAGCCATTGAAATCAGGAAGCAAAGAGAAGAAGAGGAGGCAAAAATAACTGGAGAACTGTCAGCATTAGGTAACGAAACAATAAAACAACCAACATAGTACATCAATTCATTATTAATCCTTCAAAAAACGAATTATGAAAAAGAAGAAGATTTTAAAAATTATAATCGGCTTTTTTGTTGTTTTAGTAATTTTTGTTATTTGTGGCGGATTGTACCTGAAATATTTTCTGCCAAACATCAAAGTAAAAGATTTGAAGGTGGAAGTTACAAAAGAACGAATTGAAAGAGGAAAATATCTTGCCAATCATGTACTGGTTTGCATTGATTGTCATTCTAAAAGAGATTGGTCAAAATACTCCGGACCGATTGTACCCGGCACTGAAGGGATGGGGGGTGAGGTCTTTGCTCAAAATATGGGCTTCCCCGGCAAATATATAGCAGCAAATATAACCCCCTATTCTTTGGGAAGCTGGAGCGACGGGGAAATCTATCGTGCCATTACATCGGGAGTAGGAAAAAGAAATAATACTATTTTTCCGGTAATGCCTTTTGGAGAATACGGAACCCTTGATGACGAAGATATTTACTGTGTAATTGCGTATCTGCGTTCAATTCCTTCAATAAAAAATGACATTCCGGCCTCAGTATCAGATTTTCCTGTAAACTTTTTAATTAATACAATGGCCAAAGAGGGACATCCTTCTAAAAGATCTCCCCTGCAAGATTCTTTAGAATATGGTAAGTATATCACAACAGCTTCCGGTTGTATTGAGTGCCACACTCCTGTAACCGATAAAGGAGACTTGATTATGGAAAAAGCCTTCGCCGGGGGAAGAGAATTTCCAACGGAGGGAGGTGGAACCAGTGTTTCAATGAATATTACATTCGACAAAAAGACAGGAATCGGAGAATGGGAAAAAGGTATTTTTATTATGATGTTTAAAAAGTATGATTTAACAACCCATGATCCTAAAAAGGTTGAAAAAGGAGATTTTAACTCACCGATGCCATGGACAATGTATGCAAAAATGGACACTTCAGATTTAGCTGCAATTTATTATTATCTGAAATCTTTGCCACCCATTAAGAATAAAGTAGCAAAATCAAAACCTTCATCCATATAATGATACAACTAAAAGACCTAAGGTTTTTACAATAACTTTTAGAGTTTGAATAACCTTCTATAAATCAAATAAATTATGAAGCTGAAAAGAATAGCTCTTGCAATAACCTTAACAGGTTTTTTCTGCATCGAAGCTGCACAGGACCAGTTACAAGCTCAGGAAAAGAGCGAAGCCACTATTGAATTATCGTATTATAAAAAAGCCGACCTGACCAAAACAGCTGTCGCAATAGTAAAAGTAAGAAAGAATAAAAAGTTTGTTTCTGCAAAAAATGCACGGGTCAATTTTTATGTCATGCATGACAAGGAGCAGCAGTTACTTAAAAGTGTAAATACAGATAATAAAGGTAAAGCAGTCATCGTGCTGCAGAAAGATTTGCCATTAAATGAAGACCTCTCTTTCACGATCGTGGCTAAAATTGAAAATGACAACTTGTATGAAGATGCCGAGGAACAGTTTCATTACAAAGATGCTAATCTTACCATCAACCTTGATCCACACGACACTGCACGGCTTGCTACTGCCAGGGTAACTGAAACCGATAAGGACGGAAAAGAAATACCGGTGAAAGGAACAGAGGTGAAGTTTTATGTGCAGCGCCTGTTTGGCATGATGCCGGCAGCAGAGGAGAACACTATCACCACGGACGAAAAAGGCGAAGCATCTTTTGCTTTTCCCAAAGACGTACCGGGTGATACAGCAGGTGTTATAACTGTAGCGGCAAGGATTGAGGATAACGAACGTTTCGGGAATGTGGAAAACAAAGTTACTACCTCCTGGGGCACCGTGCTTACAATGGAAAGAGATCCTTTCCCGCGCGCGCTCTGGGAACCTTCTGCTCCGCTCCCACTCCTCCTTACCATATTAATCATCTTTGGCGGGGTGTGGTGTACTTACTTTTTAATCCTCTTCCAATTAAGAAAAATAAAAAAAGACGAAAAACTAACAACTGACAACTCAACACTATGAAAAAAATCATCAGACAAATCAGCAAAATGAAACTATCAGGTTGCATTATCATCGGAACAATAACAGGATCAATAACGCTTCTGTTTGCATTTACTCCAATGCAGCAAAGCAAAGAATGGGAAGCGCCTGATTTGGCAAAAAGCAAAAAAAACCCTATCGCAGCAAATGATGCTTCTATTGCTGCAGGAAAAGCTATCTATACCATAAACTGCTACAACTGCCACGGCAAAAAAGGGAAAGGCGATGGTCCGAAAAGCGGGGACTTACCAATAAGTCCCAAGGACTTCACCAAAGAGCAATTTCAAAAACAATCAGATGGCTCTCTTTTCTGGAAAATATCCGAAGGCAGAAAGCCGATGCCTTCTTTCAAAAAAGAAATGACCGAAGATCAGCGCTGGCAAGTCATTAACTATGTGCGCACATTGGCAATAAAAAAGTGAACTGCCGATTTGAAAATTGATTAACAGAACAATGAAACTGCAAAATTCGAACAGTAATTAAAAAAATGAAAAATGAAACAACAAAAACTTTTATTCATTGTCCCTTTGTTCCTTGCTTTCTCAATGGTCTATGGACAGGACACTACACAGACAGAAACGAACATGAAACTTTTTTCTGCTGTGCCGGGCAATACTAAAATGCTCTTGACCGGAGTCGGGTGGTTTGGTTTTCAGGCGCACCTGAATACCACTGACAAGACAATCCCCAAAACTACTTTTAACGATTTTGGTTTTAGCCCGATGTTCTTATGGAAACTCTCGGATAAATTCTTTTTTGAAAGTGAAATAGAAATTATGAATGATGGTACTGCAGACAATTCAGCAGCTTTTGATCTGGAATATGCAAAACTGTCTTACAGTGTGAATAAGTACATCACCATCGGCGCAGGAAAAATGCTAAGCCCCTTTGGCGCTTATAATGAAAGGTGGGAACCGAATCACATTGAAAAATTTCCCAATGCCCCCCTACGCCCGGATGATGGTGTGCTGCCGGATGACACACATCTTTTTTGGGGCGCTGTGATGGGAATAGATGTTCGCGGCGGCCTGCCAATGGGAAGTGTAAAAATGAATTACTGCTTGTACGTTTCCAATGGTCCAAAATTACATACAGAAAAAGATTTGGGAGGAATATTGCAATACGAGAATTGGAATGACAACAATAGTAACAAAGAAGTGGGTGGAAGAATCGGCTTTTTGCCTTTCACAAACTCATCTTTAGAAATAGGGTTTTCAGGAAAATATGGTATTGCCGGCAATGAAGGCGACTCCTTGTATAAAAAAATCGGGGCAACTGCTTATGCTGTTGACTTATCATATATAAAGAGTATCGAGGCAATAAAATCAACCATCAATTTCCGGGGACAGTTCAATTCTGTTACGGTAGACAAAGCTAATTATCCATTAACAGACTCAACCACCTATACATTCGACAACACTCTGCAATCTTATTTTGCACAGTTTACTTTTCGGCCCAGTATGGCTCACAGCAAGTTCCTCAAAAAAACCGAGCTCATGTTCAGGTACAGCGTAGTAACTCCGCCAAAAGATGCAGTGTGGTGTCCAAAAAATGAAAACGGACAAGGAGGAAACATCACGCGAATGGATATAGGGCTTTGTTATTGGCTCAGCTGGCGCACAGGATTGCGATTTGCTTATGAAATCCAAACTATGCCTGATGGAACACGGCAGAAGGAATTTCTTGTTCGTTTTGCTACCGGATTTTAAAAACAGGTTTGACAAATTTTTAAATTAAAAAACATGAAAAAAATAACCTTACTATCAATCGTCCTCTTTGCAGGGATAGGAACGGCAACTCTTATCATTGGCTGCGCAACATCAAATACGGTAACTGCAAAAAGCGGAATGCAACTCTGGGGAGAAAACTGCATCAGATGCCACAACGCTCCATCGTCTGGCGATTACAGCAATGCGCAATGGGAAACCATTGGCATGCACATGAAACTACGCGCCAATCTTACTGATGTTGAAACAAATAAAATTGTGGAGTTTCTTAAATCGTCAAACTGAAGAAAAGGTATGGGTGACAACACTTAAACATTTCCCAACCGTTCCATCCTGACATCGCAATTATTTTAATAGCTTTGCATTCTTCATGCAAAGGAAAACCCTATATAAAATCATCGCCGCTACATTGCTGATGCTGCCGCTCTGGTCATTTTCACAGGAAAGAACGAAGATCCTCCTGGAACATGCCGACTCACTCGTACACAGCAGCAAGATCCGGCCGGAGTTCCAGCGCCTCATGGGGAACGTGCGACTCAGCCACGACAGCACCATACTCATGTGCGACAGCGCCTTCCTGAACGATGAAAAAAACTTTGTGCTGGCATACGGAAACGTGCATATTCAGGTGAGTGACACGCTCAACCTCTTCGGCGACTCTCTTAACTACGACGGCAATACCCGCATCGCGAAGATCTGGAGCAACGTGAAGCTGATCGACAACGAAACCACCCTCACCACCGATACGCTTTCCTTCGATCGGATCACCAGGATTGCCAGCTATGAATACTGGGGAAAGATCGTCAACGAAAAAAATGTACTGGTCAGCAAACACGGCTATTACCATACCCAAACAAAGGAATTCTTCTTCAAGGAAAAGGTGGTATTGATCAATCCCGAATACGTGATGCATTCCGATACCCTGATGTACAACACGGTTACGAAGGTGACTTATTTCTATAGCCCTTCCACCATCAAGGGGAAAGAGGATTCCATCTATTGTGAGAACGGCTGGTACAACACCCGCACCGATGTAGCCCGCTTCCGCAAGAACGGCTGGATTTACCACCTCGACCAGGTCCTCACCGGTGACAGTCTCTATTATGAACGAAAGACCGGCTATGGTCAAGCCTTCAAACATGCAATACTGATCGATACGGTGCAGAAGACGACGCTCACCGGCAACTATGGCGAACTGCAGCGTATGAAAGGATTTGCCTTCATGACCGACAGCGCAATGGTGAAGATGATCGACAAAAAAGATACGCTTTTCATGCATTCCGACACAGTATATGCGACCTTCGACACTAACCAAAACATCAAAAACATCCGTTGCTACTATAAGGTCAAGTTCTTCCGCCGCGACCTGCAGGGGATGTGCGATTCTATGTCCTATCACGGCCGCGATTCCACGATGTTCCTTTATCATGATCCTGTATTGTGGTCGGAGAAGAACCAGCTCACCGCCGATTCCATCAAACTCACCCTCCTCAACAGCCAGATCGACTCGATGATCCTCTTTAACTCCGCCTTCATCATCTCCATAGATGATACGAACAAATACAACCAGGTGAAAGGAAGAGACATGATAGGCTTTTTCAGGAACAATGAATTATATAAGATCAAGGTGATTGGGAATTCCGAAACTATTTATTTCGCAAGGGAAGATGACCGCAGCCTCATCGGGATCACGAAAGTCTATTCCAGCGACATGCTGATCTTTATAGAAAAAAACCATATCAAAACGATCACCTATATCAACGAACCCAAAGGAGTAACCTACCCTGAAAAGGATTTCTCACCCTATGACCTGAAACTGAAAGGATTCAAATGGATCGAAGGAAAAAGGCCCCTTACAAAAATGGATATATTCCACTGGTGAAATACTCTTCCCCTACTTTGTAACTTTATAAACTTTACAAACTTTTCACTAAAAGACTGAAACTTTCAAGTATTTCCTGGGATTAGCCTTGATGTCCTCCAGCAGGAGGTTCAGGTCACGTGCGGCTTTTTCCAATTCATTGTAAAGCTTATCGTCGTTCACCAGTAACCCGAGGCTTCCCTTGCCATTATTGATCTTGTTGACCGCGATATCGATATCCACAATCGCTTTGTTCACCTGGGCGATGGTAGCCGGGATTCGTGCTTTGGCAAGCGAATCGCTGAGTTCCGAGAAGTTGGTAAGGATGTTATTGATCTTCTGGTTATTGTTCTTCAGGTTCATGCTGATCGATTCGATGTTCCCGATGATAATGGCCAGGTGGTTGCGCTGTGAACCCACGAGGGTGTCCAGGTAATAGGTGGTATGAGAAAGGTTGTTCAGCATATCCTTAATATGCAGGATAGAGGCCGCGAGGTTATCCCGTGTATCCTTGTTCAGCACTTCCTGTATGAGGGTGGCAACGGTATCGATAGACCCCAGCAGGCGTTCCGTTTTGTTTTTGAGTGGAATGAGCTGCTGGTTGAGTTCCTCCCCAATGGATGCTTCGATGAAAGAATGCAAGGTATCCTTGTCTTTCAGGATTTTTTTGGAGTCGCCCAGTACGATCTCCACATATTTTCCTCCGATGAGGTTATCAGAATTGTTGATTCTGGCGACGGAATTGGCCGGGATCGGGTAATTTTCTGTAATATAAAGCTCTGCGACAATCTTTCCGCGCTGNNTGTCGTACACCGCATATACGATCATCTTGTGCTTGAAAAGCTCCATCCCCTTCAGGTACATCAGTCCCCAGATCAGAATGGCTGCTGCAATCACAAAAATGATCCCTACCCGGAATTCTTTTGTCAATTTGAACTTCATGCATATTAATTTCAGGGCAAATTTAATAATTTTTCTGCGGAAGGCTTTGATAATTGATAATTGATAATTGATAATTATTTCGCTTTTCGCTACTTCGATATTTCTAAAATCAGCTTCTTTGCTTCTGCAACAGTGATACGCTTCTCCCCGTGGAAAGCTACGATAAAGGCATCGGTAAATCCCATCCTTCTGGCCTCAGCCAGCAGGTTAGACAGGGCATCAACACTGGATTCCTTCCCCGTGGTGTATTTGTACAATCCCTGATGCTGGTATCTCCAGATCTCCGGCAGTCCTGCAAATTTTTTCGAATGGGTGCTGAGCTCTTTCTGCGATGTTGCAATCTGAACGCGAAAAACCACTTTGTCTTCAGCTTTTGAGGGATTTATTTTTACCTCTTCTGTTTTCAAGTTTTTCTTTACAACCGTTTTACCTTTTGCTATGTCATGCTTGACGGACTTAGCAGTCAGGTTCATCTTTGGTGCAGCGGTATCTTTTTTCACCGCATGAATTTTCGGCGATGATTTAGTTATAAGGGTATCTTTTGCCGGAGGAGTTTCCCTGGCTTTCATTGTATCTTTCCGCGGCAGGGTTTCCTTCGGTTTTGCATTATCTTTTCGTACAGGATTTTCTTTAGGTTTCTCTTTGGGTTTATCGGTATCTTTCAGAATGAGTTCCTCTTTCGGTTTTTCTTCGGATGTGGATGTCACCTTTTGTGCTGCCGGAGTTGTTATAGTAGCATTTGAAGGAGATGATTTTTTTCCGTTAAGAGATGCCAGTTCTTTGCTGTTTCCTTCCAGCCTTGCCTTGAATTTACAAAAGGCGCGGCAGATGGCAGATGCAATATACTGCTGACCTTTCTCTGACATAAGGAATTTTTCTTCTTCGGGGTTCGAAAGGAAACCGGTTTCTATGAGTACACTCGGCATGGTGGTTTTGTAGAGCACCAGGAAGCCTGCCTGCCGCACACCCCGGTCGTTCATCCCTACCCGGTCCTTCATCTCATCTTGCACAATCGAGGCAAACCGGGTACTCTGTTCCAGGAAGGCATTCTGGAAAAGTGTAAACGTAATATACGATTCATCCGAGTTGGGATCAAAGCCGTTGTAATTGGTTGAATAGTCGGGTTCCATAAGGATGGAGGCATTCTCTTTCTTCGCAATCTCAAGGTTGGCCTCGGTGCGGTGCAATCCCATTACATAAGTTTCGGCGCCCTGAAAAGTGTGTTTGGGATTGGCGTTGCAATGGATGGAGATAAACAGGTCGGCCTTGCTGCGGTTGGCGATCTCGGCCCGTTCATGAAGTTCAATAAATTCATCGGTGGTGCGGGTACAGATCACGGTCACACCTTTGCACTTTGAACGGATCTCCTCGCTGAGTTTCAATGCAATCTGCAAGGTTATATTCTTTTCCTGCGACTTCTTCCCGATTGTACCCGGATCTTTCCCGCCATGACCGGCATCGATCACTACTTTGGTAATGATGGTCTTCTCCTGGGAAAAAACATTTTTCTCCACCAGGATGGAAGGTGAAAGGATGAGAAAAATCAGCGTGATACAACGCATGCAGGTGTCCCGGTGTTTGTTAAAGTATCTTAAATTATTATACTGATCAATATTTTTATGTAGTTTTGAAACCTGTAATAGCCGGAAATCCGGCCTTATCGTATCTTCTTTTACCGGATTTCAAAACAAAGATAGAACATTAACCCCAGAGTTACGAAAAGAAATTGTTAACGAAATTATTAACAAGTCTTCCCCGGTCTTTCCTGTACCTGGTGATCTTTTTTTTCCTTCACTCCGGGTGGGTTCAGGGACAGGATACAGTCCGTCCTGCGCGGGTTCGCAGAGATACAGCCCTGTTTGTGCATGATACCCTCCATCTGGCTGATAGCACTTTACATCATCCTGCCGATTCTGTAAAAGTAAAAAAAACTACTAAAAAAAACAACCTGAAATCAAAGGTGGAGTATTCCTCCAAAGATTCCCTCCGGTTTGACATCAAGGACCAGAAGGTCTATCTCTTCCGTGAAGCGGAAATCAAATACCAGGATATCGACCTGAAATCGGGGTATGTGGAGATCGATTTTGCAAAGAAAACGATGGATGCAACCTTTATCAAGGATTCCGCCGGCAAGGAAATCCAGGTGCCTGATTTCGCACAAGGCTCGCAGAAGTTCAAGTCGAAGGTGATAACCTATAACTACGACACCAAGAGGGGGTATATCCAGAATGTGTTCACCAAGCAGGATGAAGGATACCTGCATGGCACGATTGTCAAGAAGATGGAGAATGACATCACCTACCTGAAAGACGGCTGGTACACCACCTGCGACCGTGAAGACGATCCTCATTATGAATTTAAATTCGGGAAGGCCAAGGTGATCCCTGGAAAGGAAATCATTACCGGCCCGGCCTATCTTATGATTGCCGGTGTCCCTGTACCACTGGGAGTACCCTTTGGATTTTTCCCCAGCAAAGTAGGCCGGCGGTCGGGCATCCTGGTGCCAACCTATGGCGAATCCAACGACCGCGGATTTTATCTGGAGAACGGCGGATATTATTGGGCAATGAATAAATACCTCGACCTGTTCCTTGTTGGTGATATCTATTCACGCGGTAGCTGGGCCATCAAGCCGGTTTTGAGTTACAATTACCGTTACCATTACAACGGGAGATTCAACTTCAGTTATGCTGTGAACAAGCTCGGGGCAGCCGATTCCCCGGATTTTCAGAAATCCACCGACTTCAGTGTCCAGTGGGTGCATACACAGGACCCGAAAGCACGGCCGCACAGTACTTTCTCCGCCAATGTCAACATCGTAAGCCAGAATTTCAACAAAAATAACCCGGTAACCAATACCGAAGCTTACCTGAGCAATACGTTTTCATCGAGCATCAACTATGCTACCAACTGGAACAATAATTACAACCTGAACCTCAACTTCAGCCACAGCCAGAATACGCTGAACAAGACCATCACCATTACGCTTCCCCAGCTTTCTTTTTCAGTTAACCAGTTTTATCCCCTGCGTAAAAAAAATCATGTCGGCAAGATACGTTGGTATGAGAACATCAGCATCAGATACAGCATGGATGCGGTGAACGAGTACAATACGATTGATACCCTGATTTTTAAAAAGAAGAAATGGTGGAATGACATGCAGAACGGGATACAGCACAATGGCAGCATTGCCGGAACCTTCCATGTGCTGAAATACTTCAACTGGACCACCGGCATTACAGTGACCGACCGGAATTACTTTTACACGATCCGGAAGAAGTTTGTGCCATATAAGGAAGGAAAAGATTCGCTCGTAGTAGATACCATCCGGCAATTTGCCAATGCCATCGACGGGAATGCATCAACATCACTCAATACAAGGCTTTACGGGATGTACCAGTTCAAACACGGGCCGATCATTGCCGTCCGCCACATGGTATCTCCGACCGTTTCTTTTACTTATACACCCGATTTCGGTTCTGCGGCATGGGGTTATTATCATTATGCGGTGAACGATACAAATAAAAACCCGCAAAAGTATTCGATCTTTGAGGGCAGCCTCAAGGGCAGTCCGGCCCCACGAAAATCCGGTCTGGTCTCCTTTTCACTGAGTAACAACCTTGAGATGAAGGTAAAAAGCCGGAAAGATACGGTTACCGGAACAAAAAAGATCGTCCTCATCGACAACCTGACCCTGAGTGAAAGCTATGATATGACAAAAGATACCAATAGATGGTCTACACTGTCGATCCAGGGTTACACAACCTTGTTTAAAACCCTCAGGGTGACTTATGGCAGCGTATGGGATCCTTATGCGCGTGATTCACTGGGGCATTCCATCCGGAAAACAGAATTGGAAGTCCATCACCGGTTGTTCAGGCTTGATGACACGAATTGGGATCTTGGGCTTACATATACGCTGTCGTCCGATAAATCGAAAAAGAAAAAAACCTCGAATAAAGGAACAGAGCAGGAACGGAAAGACATCAATGACTATTACGATTATTATGTCGATTTCGATATTCCATGGAGTTTTAACATGAACTATAAATTCACTATCAATAAGACATGGAATCTAGAAAATACGCGCAGGGTTGGTCTGATTACGCAAACCATGGGCTTCAACGGACAGCTCAATATCACGCCGAAATGGAAGATCACGGTGAATACCGGGTGGGATTTTACCAACGGAGAACTCTCTTTTACATCGATCGACCTCTATCGCGACCTTCACTGCTGGGAAATGCGGTTCGGCTGGATCCCGAAAGGTCCCCAACAGAGCTGGAATTTCTCGATCAATGTTAAGGCATCGGTCCTGCAAGACCTGAAACTGAATAAGAAGAAAGACTTCAGGGACTACATGCAGTAGCTGATGTGCTGACGAGCTGATGAGTAGCGAAAACCTAATACCCAATTCCCCTTACCAAATACCCAGAACCCAGATCCATCATGAAAAGAATTATCACTACGGAAAAAGCACCCAGGGCAATAGCCACTTACAGCCAGGCCGTAGAAGCCAATGGGGTGTTATTCATTGCCGGCCAGATCCCGGTCGATCCTGCAACAGGAAGATTAATCGAAGGCGGAATCAGTGAACAAACCGAACAGGTATTGAAAAACATCGGGGAGATCCTGAGTGCTGCCGGGTATACCTTCCAGGATGTCGTGAAATCGACCTGTATCCTCACCAATATGAGCCATTATGCCGAAATGAATGCAGTTTACGGAAAGTTCTTTTTTGAAAATTCACCGGCACGTGCCGCGTTCGCGGTTACAGGGTTACCTATGGGTGCTCTGGTAGAGATCGAAACGATCGCTTCAAGATAATTTTATTTCGGCGCCATCCGCACAAGGATGAGCGCAATGATGCCAAAGAGGATGTTCGGGATCCACACTGCCAGTAATGCCGGGAAATTCCCGAAGGTCGCCATCACCGTAAATACCTGCATAAAGAGGATGTAAATGAATGTGAGGGCCAGGCCGAAACCCAGGTTGAACCCGATCCCTCCCCTCACTTTCCGGCTGGAAACAGCCACCCCGATCAAGGTCAGGATTATGGTTGCAAAAGGGTATGCTACCCGTTCATATCCTTTCACCTCGTATTTAATAAGGTCGGGATCGCCCCTCAGCTTTTTCATCTGGATATGCTTCCGGAGTGTAAAAAAATTCATGATGGAAACTTCTTCGATGTCTTCCATGAAGTCAGCAGGTTTCAGTCCAAATGTGGTATCGAGTCTTTCTCCTTTGCGCATGCTTTCCTTCATCGCGCTGATACTCCTCGAAAAGTATCGCTTCAGAACCCATTTCGACCGGATACTGTCCCAGTTGGCTTCTTCTGCTGAAAGTTTATAAATAAGTTCCCGCTCCCTGAACTTCTCGAGCGAAAATTTCCATCCTTTTTTAGTCTGGGTATTGAAGTTCTCGAGGTAAAGAAATACCCCAGGGCTTACCTGTTTGTGGATGTTCATGTCGTTGAACAGCTTTGCATCCTTGATGTACTGTTTTTCAAATTCCAGTTTCCCGCGGTTGGTATAAGGAATAACGAAGTTTCCCAAGAGAAATGACATCAGGGCCAGGATCGATGCCGCAACCATATAGGGTAAAAGCATTCTCCGGAAACTGATGCCGCTGCTCAGGATTGCGACGATCTCCGAATCAGAAGCCATCCGGGAGGTAAAGAAAATGACCGCAATGAAAACGAAGAGATAGCTGAAGAGGTTGACAAAATGCGGAATAAAGTTCAGGTAGTAATTGAATATAATGGCTTTAATAGGGGCATCATGCTTCAGGAAATCGTCGATGTGCTCGGAAACATCAAAAACAATGATGATTAAGATAAGAAGGATGATGGAAAAGAAGAAGGTCCCGAGGAACTTTTTGATGATGTAGAGATCAATGGTCCTCAATGCTAGGGAATCGGGCTGAAAAAATCTTCTGAGCTTCATTATAGCCTCCGCATCAGTTGTTTTACCATGAGGTTCTTCCATTCGGAAAATGTCCCTTCGGCGATCTTCATCCGGGCTGTTCTCATCAGCCACATGTAAAATCCAAGGTTGTGGATCGTAGCAATCATAGCCGCCAGGATCTCTTTTGAAACAAAGAGGTGCCGGAGATATGCCTTTGAATATTCATGATCGGGAAATACCTCACCTTCCTCCTCCAGAGGTGAAAAATCATCCTTCCATTTTATGTTCCGGATATTGATGATGCCATTCCGGGTGAAGAGCATACCATTGCGGCCGTTCCGGGTCGGGATCACGCAGTCGAACATATCGATTCCAAGAGCGATGCTTTCCAGGATGTTTGCAGGGGTTCCCACTCCCATGAGGTAACGGGGCTTGTCGTAAGGAAGAATATGACAAACGAGATCCGTCATCTCATACATCGTTTCAGCAGGTTCGCCTACCGATAAACCGCCGATCGCATTGCCGTCGGCCTGTTTTGAAGCAATGAATTCAGCAGAACGCTTCCTTAAATCCGCGTAGATACTTCCCTGGACGATGGGAAACAGGCTTTGGGGATAGCCATGCGGGCATTCCGTTTGGTTGAAGTGCTCAATGCAGCGGTCCAGCCAGCGGTGGGTCAGTTCCATCGAACGCTTCGCATAACCATGCTCGCAGGGAAAAGGAGTACATTCGTCGAAAGCCATGATAATATCGGCACCGAGGCTTCGTTGGATATCCATCGCCCGTTCCGGTGTGAAAGTATGCCTTGACCCGTCGATGTGCGACTGGAACACCACTCCGTCTTCGGTAAATTTGCGGATATCGGCCAGGGAATAGATCTGGTAACCTCCGCTGTCGGTCAGCACCGGGAGATTCCACCCATTGAACTTCTGGATCCCGCCGGCCTTTTCAATGATATCGGTTCCCGGGCGAAGATAAAGATGGTAGGTATTAGCCAACAGGATCTGCGACCGGATATCCTCCCGCAACTCTTTCATGTGAAGAGCTTTTACCGCCCCTGCTGTTCCCACCGGCATAAAAACCGGTGTTTCCACCTCTCCATGAGGGGTGCTGATCATACCCGCACGGGCAGAAGAATTGGAATCAGAATGTTCAATCTCGAACTGCATGGAAGACAAACGGACATTACCATCCCCGGTAAAGGCCTTATGATAAAGGGTTTATCAAATTTTCCACAAAGGTAGATTTTATTCGACTAATATGAATATTTTTGTATGTTCATTCCTGTTAAATGATGTTAAATGCTTGATAGCTTTTTTGCACCCGGTGGAATCCTTTTTATTTTCCTTCTGATCTTCCTCCTCCTGTTTATCGTCCAACTTTTCTTTTATGGATTTTTCTTCCTGAAGTTTACCAGGTATCAGGAAGCATCTTCATCTGCACAAACGGAAGGCGTCTCGGTGGTGATCTGTGCCCGGAACGAATACCATCAACTGAAAGAAAACCTTCCCCATATCCTAAACCAGGAGTATCCCGATTTTGAAGTCGTAGTGGTGAACCATGCCTCGGAAGACGATACGGCATTTTTTCTTTCGAAGATGGCGGAACAATACCCGCAGCTGAAGATCGTCGAGATCCGGGAGAACCTCAACTTTTTTGACGGGAAGAAATTCCCGCTTTCGATTGGGATCAAATCGGCAACCCATGATCTGGTACTGCTCACGGATGCCGATTGCAGGCCGGTGAGCCCGCATTGGATAACCCTCATGGCAGGGGGTTTTTCAAAAGAGAAGGAGATCGTGCTTGGATATGGAGCCTACATGAGTTCAAACAGCCTCCTGAACAGGCTGATCCGTTTTGATACCATTCACATAGCTTTGCAGTACTTTTCCTTTACGCTCGCAGGAATTCCTTACATGGGAGTGGGAAGGAACATGGCTTACCGGAAATCGCTCTTTTATGAGGAAAAAGGATTTACCTCTCATTATAACATCCATTCCGGCGATGACGACCTTTTCATCAACCGGGCAGCAACCCGGAAGAATACACGGATCGTCGCCAACCCGGAAAGTTTCACACTTTCGCAGCCGAAAAAGAGCTTTAAAGAGTGGTGGACACAGAAGAAACAGCATCTCTCCACAAGCCGATACTACCGCTGGAGACATAAATTTTTACTGAGGTTATATATCTTCAGTACAGTTCTCTTTTATGCGCTTTTTGCACTCCTGCTGGCGTTGAATTATACTATCTTTCCCGTTCTGGCGTTATTTATCCTGAGGCTGGCCATCCAGCTTTTTATTTTCCGCAAAACCCTGGCGCGCCTGAATGAAAAAGGGATCTGGTTGCTGGTTCCACTCTTTGAAATTATCCTGATTCTGATCAATACAGCTTTAACAATTTCCGCTTTCATGTCAAAAGAAACGAAATGGAAGTAACCGCGCACCTTACCGAAAAGGCAAGACGGGATTATATCCTCGTGCAGCAAGCCATTCGCCAGGGCGACCAGAGAGCCTATGCAGAGCTGTTGAAGAATTACCGGGATTCGCTCTATTTCATGTTGCTGAAGATGACCAACAACCCGGTTGACGCTGAAGACCTGACCATTGAAGCCTTCGGAAAAGCATTCAAGAACCTTCACCAGTACACCCTTGAGTATGCTTTCAGCACCTGGCTTTTCAGAATCGCTGCAAACAACTGCATCGATTACCTTCGCAAGCGAAACCGGATCCAGTATACTTCAGGAATTAACCCCGATGGAGAAGAAACAGAGAGGGATCCTTACAATTTACCCAGTCCCAACCCTGGTCCGGATGAGATGGTCATCGCCAAACAAAAGATCCAGCTGATGCGGGAAGTGGTTGAAAAGCTCAAACCGCACTACCGTAATCTGGTCGAGATGCGGTATTTCAGGGAACTATCCTATGAAGAGATTGCAGCGGAACTTGATCTTCCCCTGGGGACCGTCAAAGCACAGCTATTCAGGGCCCGTGAATTCCTCTATAACATTCTCAAGGACGCAGAAGGAAAGATCTGAAACCTGCATAGAGGAAAGTCGTCAATCCAGCATACAAAGTGTACGAGTTTATAAACTGACCGTCAGAATAAATCCCTTTTATATTATTTTTGCAGGAAATTAGTTCAATCCTGTTCAATAATTTCTTCCTTACCATGGATCTCCAGGAATTTCAAAAATGCATCTTCCGGGGCATTCCCGAACCGTTACCTGCTCCCCGGCCTTACGACACTGACGTTAATCATGCGCCTGTCAGAAAAGATATCCTTACTATGGAGCAAAAAAAACTTGCCCTCCGTAATGCGTTACGCTATTTTGACAGGAAATACCATTCCGTCCTGGCGCCTGAATTCGCCGAAGAATTAAAAAGATACGGCCGGATCTATATGTACCGTTTTCGTCCGGCTTATCCTATGTATGCTCGTCCCATCGGTGAATATCCGTATCAATCCATCCAGGCCGCAGCCATCATGCTGATGATCCAGAATAATTTGGACCCTGCGGTAGCCCAGCACCCGCATGAGCTGATTACCTATGGCGGCAACGGCGCAGTCTTCCAGAACTGGGCACAATACCTGCTTACGATGAAGTACCTGGCGGAGATGACCGATGAACAAACGCTGGTCATGTATTCCGGCCATCCGATGGGATTGTTCCCTTCGCACAAAGATGCACCGAGGGTGGTTGTGACCAACGGCATGGTCATCCCGAATTATTCATCTCCCGACCATTGGGAAAAGTTCAATGCACTGGGGGTTTCCCAGTACGGGCAAATGACCGCAGGCTCTTACATGTACATCGGCCCCCAGGGAATCGTGCACGGAACCACTATCACGATGATGAATGCTGCCAGGAGAAAAGGCGACGGCGTCATCGCAGGAAAGATCTTTGTAACATCCGGCCTCGGAGGGATGTCGGGGGCACAGGGGAAAGCCTCGGTGATAGCCGGCGCCATCGGGGTCATTGCCGAGATCAACCCGAAGGCTGTTCAGAAACGTTACGAGCAGGGATGGGTGGATGAAGTTTACACCGACCTGGATGCGCTACTGGCCCGGATACTCAAGGCCAAAGAACAAAAAGAAGCCATTTCCCTGGCCTACCAGGGGAACATCGTCGACCTCTGGGAGAAACTGGTGGAGAAGAATATTAAGGTGGATCTTGGTTCCGACCAAACCTCCCTTCACAATCCCTGGTCGGGAGGATATTACCCTGCAGGTCTGACACTGGAAGAATCGAACGGAATGATGGTACAGAATCCTGATCAGTTTAAAAAGGAGGTCCGGGCATCGCTTGTCCGGCAGGTCAATGCCATTCAGAAAATGACCGCCAAAGGGATGTATTTCTGGGATTATGGCAATGCATTTTTACTGGAGGCCTCAAGGGCAGGCGCCGATGTGATGAATCCCGACGGCACCTTCCAATATCCCTCCTATGTACAGGATATCATGGGTCCCCTTTTCTTTGACTACGGGTTCGGACCTTTTCGCTGGGTGTGTACCTCCGGCAACCCGGCCGATCTTGAAATCACCGATCGTATTGCGGCAGAGGTGATGGAAATCCTTGCGGAGAATGCGCCGGCACAGATCAGGAATCAGCTGAAGGATAATATTCATTGGATCAGGGAAGCAGGAAACAATAAGATGGTTGTCGGGTCGCAGGCACGGATACTATACGCTGATTGTGAAGGACGCACGAAGATCGCGTCAGCCTTCAACGCGGCCATCCGTGCAAAGAAGATCAGCGCTCCCGTCGTTATCGGCCGCGATCACCATGATGTTTCCGGTACCGATTCGCCCTTCCGTGAGACCTCCAACATCTATGACGGTTCACAGTTTACGGCCGACATGTCGGTCCAGAATGTCATCGGCGACAGCTTTCGCGGCGCCACATGGGTTTCTATTCACAACGGAGGCGGTGTTGGCTGGGGCGAAGTGATCAACGGGGGATTCGGGATGCTGCTCGATGGCACCTCCGAAGCCGACCGCCATCTGAAGATGATGCTTTATTGGGATGTCAACAACGGGATTGCGCGCCGCGCATGGGCACGTAATGAAGAAGCTGTATTCGCGATCAAACGGGCCATGCAGTCGGAACCGATGCTTAAAGTTACACTGCCAAACCTGGTCGGGGATGAGGTAATGAAGATGGTGAAGTGGTGAGCTCAAGAGCTGGCGAGTTGGCGATACCTGTCATACCCTCATTCAGGGCCGGCATTCCTGGATTTGTCTGTCATATGTTCAAGTATAGTATCATGGATAATCAGGAAGGTAAAATTAGAAAATTTTTGTTTTTCTCATAAAATGTGTATAAATTTACTGCATGTAACTTACCCTGATATGGTTCCGGGGCCTTTCCCGGGTCTTAAGACCTGTCTATATGAAAAAAATCATTTTATTATTCATTATTCCCCTGCTGATCACCATGGCTTCATGCAATCACAAGATCAAATATCCTGTCACGAAAAAAGTGGGTACTGTAGACAATTATTTCGGCACAAAGGTCGCCGATCCTTACCGCTGGCTGGAAAACGATAAATCCGCAACCACAGCAGAATGGGTCAAAGAACAGAACCAGGTTACCAATGACTATCTTTCCAAAATCCCCTTCCGTGAAAAGATCCGCGAGAAACTGACAAAGATCTGGAATTATCCCAAATACGGGGTGCCATTCAGGGAAGGTCCCTGGTATTTCTATAATAAGAACAACGGGCTGCAAAACCAATCGGTCCTTTATGTGCGCAGATGGCTGAATGGAAATCCCAAGGTTCTCTTGGATCCGAACACCTTTTCGCCCGATGGGACGATTGCCCTTGCCGGCATCTCCGCCTCCCACGACGGGAAATACCTTGCATACAGCATCGCCCGTAGCGGATCCGACTGGAATGTGATCCACGTGATGGAGATCGAAACAGGCAAGCTTCTCCCCGATACCCTGAGATGGGTAAAATTCTCAAGAATGGCATGGCAGAAAGACGGATTCTACTATAGCCGTTTTGAAGAGCCTAAGCCAGGTCAGGAACTGACAGGCGAAAACAAGAACCATAAGGTTTATTATCATGTCGTTGGAGACTCCCAGAAGAACGACCGGCTGGTGTATGAAAACAAGAAATTCCCCGACCGGAATTATGAGGCACAGGTTACCAATGATGAACGTTTCCTGATCCTCTACGAGACTGAATCCACCACCGGCAATGCCCTCTGGTATAAGGACCTTACGACAAAACAAACCGTATTCAAACCCCTGGCACCGGGTTTTGAAAACGACTACAGCGTGATAGACAATGCCGGCGACAAGCTGATAGTTACGACCAACCTGAAAGCCCCGAAAAAGAAGCTCATCCTGATGGATCCGGCCAACACTGATCCTGCCAACTGGAAAACCATTATTCCCGAGCGGGATGATGTGCTGGAGGAAGTCGACCTGGCAGGCGACCGTATCATCTCCACCTATATGCAAAAAGTCATCAGCAAGGCATTCGTTTACGACATGAACGGTAAATTCCTTTACGAGATAGAGTTACCTGGACTGGGCACCCTTACCGGTATCAGCGGGAAACGTGAAGACAAAATCGCTTTTTACGGTTATACCGGGTTCCGTTTTCCTACCACGATCTTCCAATACGATGTGGCAAAGAACAAATCCACCGTTTACAATGCTTCTGAGATCGAGTTCACTCCTCAAGACTATGAAACCACCCAGGTTTCTTACCTGAGCAAGGACAAGACGACCATTTCCATGTTCCTGGTTTATAAGAAAGGGATCAAGCTCGACGGGAACAACCCCACACTGCTTTACGGTTATGGCGGGTTTAACATCTCGATGGCCCCTACTTTCAGCATCAGCCGCACCATTTTCCTCGCAAACGGGGGTGTATATGCCGTGGCGAACATCCGTGGGGGCGGCGAATATGGCGAAGAATGGCACAAAGCCGGCATCAAGGAAAAAAAACAGAATGTATTCGATGATTTTATCGCTGCTGCCGAATACCTGATCAGCGAGAAATACACCAGCCCGGAGAAGCTTGCAATCATGGGTGGCTCCAACGGTGGATTGCTCATAGGCGCCTGCATGACACAGCGTCCCGAGCTATTCAAGGTAGCGGTTCCGCAGGTAGGTGTGATGGATATGCTGCGTTACCACAAGTTTACCATCGGCCGTTCCTGGGCCAGCGACTATGGCACCAGTGACACCAAACAGGGATTTGAATACCTCTATAAATATTCCCCGCTTCACAACCTGAAAAAGGGGGTGAAGTATCCGGCCACCCTGGCCATTACCGGCGACCACGACGACCGGGTGGTCCCAATGCATACCTTCAAATTCATATCAACACTCCAGGAAGACCAGACAGGCAATAATCCCGTGCTCGTGCGCATTGAAACCAAAGCCGGCCACGGAGGAGGGAAACCCACAACGAAGGTGATCGACGAAGCCACCGATATATGGTCGTTCGTGATGTATAACCTGGGGATGACGGTTAAGTGATTTCAAAAAAAAGTTATCAACAACCGTATTACCTTTTCGACTAAGTCCGATTAATGCTTGTAAATGCGAAGCATGATCAATTTTTCGGATGACGCAATTTTAAAAGGCCTGAAAGAAAAACATGCGGACAGCATCCGATACCTCTACCGGGAGTATTTTCCGCTTACGAAATCCATTGTCGAAAAAAATTCCGGAAGCTATGAAGATGCTGAAGATGTTTTCCAGGATGGGATCATCGTATTGTACCAGAAGATCCTTTCGGGGCCGCTGACACTGAATTGCAGCCTGAAAACCTTCTTCTTCTCCATCTGCAGGAATATCTGGATGCAGCGCCTCGACCGGAAATGGCGTTTGCTTTACCAGGATGACCTCGTGAGTGAATCCATAGAGGATTATGATGCCATCCCGATCGAGATAAACGAGGAAAAGTTGGAAAAAACGAGGCTGTACCAGCTTCATTTTCTTTCATTGCCTGCCGACTGTCAGAAAATTCTCAAGATGTTCCTTTCGAAAGCCAGTCTGAAAGAAATTTCAGAATGCATGGGGTTCAAAGACGTTCATTATGCAAAAACCCGGAAGTACTTATGTAAGAATATGCTCCGCAAGAAAATCTTAAAGGATCCACGGTACAAAATGTTTTTACATTATGAATGACAGGGAAAAACTTCCGGAACTTATCGACCGCTTTAACAACGGGAAATTAACAGGAGAAAAGCTCACTGATTTTCTTGAGATGCTGAAAACCAATCCCAGGTTAAGGGAAGAGGTCAGACTCGATAGTGAACTGAATGAGATCCTGGCGAATATGGATATTCTTGAATTACGGCAAAAGATCCTCTCCATACAACAGAACCGGCAAAAAAGAAAAGGGACGGATTTCTATTTCTTTCTGCTGGCAGCTTCCCTGCTGTTGCTCATTGGAATAGAGGTGCTTCTTATCATGAATAACACACACCGTAATCCTTACAATAACACCACCCTGACTCCCAAATACCAGTCAGACTCAAAACAGCTGCCTGTAAATAACAAGGTTAAACAGGCAGCAATCACAACAAAAACTGTAAACAAGGAAAAAAAGATCAGGGACTGGACAAGAGAGAAGAGACTTGCTGCCAGTTTCAGGAAAAACCCTTCCTTTGAAAACATGATCGGGTCAACGAGGCATGCAGGATATTTCAGAATGGATGCTCCTTTAATTGGCTATCGATTCAGCGAAAAGGCAGAAATCATGTTTGAATGGACCCAGGATGGACATGCCGAAATCGAATTGAAGATCATGGATAACACCGGGACAAGCATTCATGAATCCAGGTTACTTGACAAAAATAAATATTCTCTTCCTCCGGGGACACTTAATAGGGGGCTATACTACTTCAAGGTATTGCAGAATGATGAGATCATTTTCTTCGGGAAATTTATGGTTGAATAGCGGAACAAGTTCATGGTTAACAATCAGTGTGTGTTTTTCTCTTTGCGCCTAATCTTATCCCTGATATTTCTGACAATCCTTGCATACAACACTTATAGCCAGGAACCAGGGGAAAGTATTTCCGGTGAACTTTTAAAGAAAGCGAATCATTGCTTTGAAATGCGACAATACGACAGCGCTGTTTTGTTATATAAAGAATTCCTTTCCGGAAGCGGGTTATCTCTGAACCGGAAAGATACGGATAACGGAAACCAACAGGACAAGAACCTGGAAGCCCAGGTCTCCATGCAGATTGCAAATATTTATACGCTGAAGGAAGAATACCCATCTGCAGAATCCTGGTACAATATAGCCCTTAACCTGGCTGACAGTTGGAGTAGACTGAAAGCAGAAATTTATCAGAATCTTGGCAGTTTATTCTTTTTTAAAGAGAATTACGAATATGCGATTCTTTATTATCAGAAGTCATGGATCATCTATTCGAAAGAGCCCGCAAGGAACTCAGGCAGGATAGTCGATCTGCTTACCAGCCTTGGCGCAGCATATTCAGGGAACGTTGAGTATCAGAAAAGCTTATCCTGTTTCCGAAAGGCCGATTCTGTCCTGAAAATTTCAAAGAAAAATGACCCCTTGCGGTGTGCAGCGTTGAACATTAATATCGGCGAGATTCTGGTCAAGCTGGATGCCCCCGTAAAAGCTTTGTATCGTTACCGATCGGCCTGTGAACTTGTATCCGGAAGCAGCATTTCATCAACCAATATCAGGATCACATCCAACGAAGGCATGGCGGAGTGTTATACCCGGCTCGGGCAGATGGATTCAGCCATGGAATGCCTGTCAAATTGCCTGAAGCTGATAAAGTCAACCGGTACAAACATGAAGTATGACAGCTCCAGAATTTATCTTTTCATGGGAGATGTTCAGGCCCGCCAGAAAGAATGGGAAAAATCCATGAAATATTATTACCGGGCCTTGGCGACCCTTCTTTCGGATTCAGTAGATTTCAGTGTCGAGGAAGCAAATTTAAGCAGGCATGAGCCTGACCTTCTGGATCTTTATAAAATTTACGGGCACATGGGCAAAAGTCAGCTTCAGTCAGCAATTCAGGCAGACTTCGATACAGTTTCCTTATCCCGTTCTTTTTCTGATTTTCTTAAAGCACTAAAGATCTGCGATCATATCAGCAAGGATTTCGGGCAGGGAACTTCCCGGATGACATTTCATGAATCAACAAAATCGATCCTGGCCGGGGCAATAGAATCCGGCTTCCTGCTTAAAGAAAAAAAGGGCACAATGGACTTTGATGACCTTTTCTCCATGGCTGATGCAAACAAAAACAGGGTATTGATAGAAGACATGGAGGAAAACCGTTCCATGACACTTTCCGGGGTTCCTGATTCCATCTTAAAAAAAATAAGAGAGCTGAAAGATGAGATCGTTTTTTATTCCAGGAAATATATTAAAGAAGATTTTTCACCCGGTACCTCTCCATATGCAGGATTGGATAAACTGCAGAACAAAGTGATCGACCTTAAGCTGAAACTGGATCAACTAAGAAAAAAGATCGATCGATATTCCCCGGATTATCCTTTGCAAACACAGCAGGAACGGAATGTTTATCCTTCCTGTATCATGAAAAGTTTAAGGAATGATGAAGCAATGCTTGAATATCTCTGTTCTGATTCCGTCATCTATCTATTACTGATCCGGCCTGAAGGGTTATCGGTGAAGAGAGTCGTTCTTCCCTCCTCCTTTAATTACTCCTTAAGGGAATGTCTGCATCAATTAAAAGGAGCAGGAATCCGGAACTTTACTTCGTTGAGCCATACTTTATACAATTACCTCATCGCTCCGGTAGAGCCTTTGTTAAAAAATATCCGTCGCTTCATCATCATTCCCGATGAAGAGCTTTCTCTTTTCCCTTTCGAAACCCTTATCCGTGAAGATCCCAAAGAGGCTTCAGGAAAGAATTCAACTTCCTGGCATTACCTGCTCAGAGATTTCGAGATCATTTATCATTTTTCCGCTGAATCCTGGTTAAAGGATACAGCAAATGCCGGACTACTTAATACAACTTTTCGTTTTGCCGGTTTTGCGCCTGGTTTCAGAAACAATGCCGATAAGCCGGTATCACTGAATCCTCTTCCTTTCGCTTTAAAGGAAGTCACAGATATTGCAGGACTGTTCGGGCAGGTTCCCAGGCATCAACCGGTCTTTCTTGACACCTCTGCAACAGAAAAAAACTTCCGGTTGTATGCTCCCGGAAACACCCATATCCATATCGCAACGCACAGCCTTATCTCCGAAGGAGACCCGATGAACTCGGCCCTTGTTTTTTCAAAAAGCAATTATTCCGATGGACAGCAGGATAAGAATGACGGACTCCTTCACCTCGATGAGATCAGCAACCTGCGGCTGGATGCTTCACTGGTAGTATTAAGCGCCTGTGCGACCGGGAAAGGGAAGGTTACGCATACTGAAGGGGTGCTCGCCCTGACCCGTGGCTTTTATCTGGCGGGCGCCTCAAATGTGGTTTATTCACTCTGGAGCATCCCGGACCATCTCACGGGCGAGTTTATGCTCAATTTTTACCGGAGTTATTTTTACCTAAGAAGTTATAGTGCCGCCTTGCGTGAAGTAAAGCTGAAGATGATCTCCAGGCCTGAAACCTCGCTGCCATATATGTGGGCAGGGATTGTACTCCTTGGAAGAAGGTAAATTGATAATTTCGTAACGCGTGACATGTTACGAATTCTTCGCTACTTCACAATAATTTCCTACTTTTGAGCCACCAATCAACAGCATCCTACTTTGATTTATGAACCACCTCTTGAAACTGGTAAAAAACCGCCCTTATGAATTATTGACGGCTGCAGCTATCATCGTTTTCTTTTTGTTCAAACTCCACGACGTTCGCATCCCCTTCAACTGGGATGAAATGGGTGTGTATGTGCCGGCCGCATTCCAGATGAAAGACACAGGCCATATCAGCCTTTTGCCAGGATACATCAACCCCCTCTTTTCACGCGGCCATCCCCTGCTGTTTACTTTCTGCAACGCTCTGGTCTTTAAAATCTTCGGCGATACCGTCGCCGTTGGGCACCTTTATGCGCTCTTCCTTGCCATCATCACGCTTGTGATGTTCTTTTTTGTTGCAAAAAACCTCTTCAACAGGAAAATTGCTTTTTTTGCCACCGCCATATTTTCGTCGCAACCCATTTTCTTCTCCTTATCGGGACAGCTCCTCCCGGAGATGATGCTCACTTTCTTCACGATTGGATGTTTTTATGGGATCCTGAAAAAGAAATGGGCACTTTTTGCTCTTTTCGGTTCCCTGGCCATGCTGACCAAAGAATCGGCCATCGTCATCCCTGCCACTGCATTGATCGTGTTATTCATTGAATCCATCCGCGATAAAGATTTCTTTACGCTGAAAAGGTTCCGGCTGTTTCTATTGGGGGCTACTCCCCTATTCGTGTTTGGACTCTTCCTCATCATCCAGAAAATCCAGAACGGCTGGTTCCTCTTTCCCGAACACATGGGATATATCCACTGGGAGATGGAAAAACTTTCAAAAGGAGCAGCACACATCTTCCAGGACATGTTCATCTTGCAGGGAAGATGGATGGTCGGGGTTGCATTTCTTGCCGGGATCGTATTGGGCCTTTTTTCAAAGCTCTTAAAGACCGGTCCAACGGGGAAGTTCATTTTAACCTTTACCTTGTTCATCCTGCTGGCATTCATCTTTGCCGACATTAACTATTACATGACCCGCTACATTCTTTATGTCATTCCGTTTATTGTGTTGGGTGGAACCTATACAGCCATCCTTATCTTCGAAAGAATTTTCTCCAACCTCAAAATGATGCAATGGGTGATGATCATTTACTTCAGTGCTTATGGGGTGAGCCTTGGGCATACCAATATGTACCCAGATCAGAGTACCTGCGATATGTCGTACAAGATTGTGGTGAACATCAGTCTTAATGCCATACACTGGGCCGAACAAAACTGGAGTAAGGATACAATTGATGCAAATTTTCCGATCAACAAGGGCATTCAGGATACCAGGAATGGTTATCTGACGGGGGGAAAGCCGCTTCATTATTCTGTCAATTCTGAAAAACCCTCAAAATACGGCCTCCTCTTTTATGCGTGGGAAGAAAAAAATATCCCGATCGGGAAAAGCCGTAAATTTCACATTATTAAAACCTTTGATGAGGACTGGGCTCATATTGCTGCAGTGAAATTTGAGAGAAATGATACCATTTCTTCCGGCAAGAAATAGATTTACTATCATATTCTATTGTGCCCTATGTACCTATGTGGTAGCTTTTTAAAATATCCAGTATCAATTTCATATCCCGGATTGTAATAAAAAGATTTTTTTCGTGTTTGGAAAGATAATAAACAGTAAAACTTATAAGGTATGAGACGAAGAATAATTACTACCGGAATTTGGGTAGCCATCGGTTTACTGACCATGACGCATGTTTATTCGCAAAAGTCTGCACCTGTCGACCCGATGAGTGAAGGAAGCTGGGTAATCAGTGCAGGTGTTGGGCCGGGAACACATCTGTTCGGGAACGGTTATGGGTTCGGACCGGGATTCAAGTTCTTTTTTGAAAATGGCACCTGGCAACTGGGACCCGGAGTATTAACAATGGGAGGAGAAGTCGGGTTTTCATTTTTCTCAGATTATTTCGAACCAGGCTACAGGGAAACCTGGCTGAACTTCATGTTCGGGGCCCGGAGCGCCTATCATTATGGATGGAAAGTTTCCGGACTCGATACTTATGGGGGAATCCCTCTCGGTATTGGCTTTTCGGCTTATACATTTAAAGATTACCCCGGAAGGCATAGTCACCAGCCTGTTTTTCCCTATGTCGGAGCCTTCATAGGAGCTTCCTACTTCTTCAATGATCACATCGGCCTTAACGGTGAATTCGGATTCAACGTCACCTACGCCAACATCGGCGTGATTTATAAGTTGCGTTAACCGGTTGTTTACAGGGTATTTTGACCTGCCGGGAGGCATGTTAAAGGGTTAAAATAATAAATTCAAAGAAATTTTGGTGTTGTGTCATTATTTTGTCTACCTTTGTCAAAATTATTTTTAATTTATTATTATGAAAGAAGGAAAAGTGAAATTTTTTAACGAATCCAAAGGTTTCGGATTTATTAAAGACAATGAATCAGAAAAAGAATACTTTGTGCATGTATCAGGTCTCATCGACGAGATCAGGGAAAATGATGAAGTGACTTTTGAGCTGAAAGAAGGCAAAAAAGGTTTGAATGCGGTAAATGTTAAACTCCTGTAGTTAACAAATATTCAGCTTACTTTTAACCTTGAGCCCTGCAACCGCAGGGCTTTTTTTTATGACATTTTTCCTGACCAGGTAATGCACCCGTTAAAAGAATTCAGATCCGGCAGTTGTTGATCAAACAAGCCATACACGGCCGACCCGCTTCCGCTCATGGATGCATAAACGGCGCCTGCAGCATACATTTTTTCCTTAATCTGGAGGATCTCAGGATGACGCTGAAATACTGAACCCTCAAAGTCGTTTACCAGGCGATCCTTCCATTCGCCAGGCGATACCTTCAGGATAGCTTGGATGCTTTCAACCGGTTTATTTATTGCAATCTTTTCATAAGCTTCTGCCGTACTCACATGAACGGGAGGAATAACTATAGCAATGGAATAACCGTCCAGGTTCAGTTTAACGGTTTCAAACTGATCCCCTCTTCCGCTAGCAAAAACGGGTTTATTTTCAATAAAAAATTCACAGTCGCTGCCCAGTTTGTGGGCATACTGCATCATTTGCAAAGGAGATAATGCAAGAGAGAAAAGATCATTCAGCAATTTTATCGCAGATGCTGCATCGGATGACCCCCCGCCCAGTCCTGCACCCATCGGAATCACTTTATGCAGGTGCATCCTGATTGTTGGGATCAGAAGTTCATCCTTAAGAAGCGTATATGCGCGGATACACAAGTTCTCCTCCACCTTACCCGGAATGGTCAAACCTGAATGCTGAAACTCATCCGGTTGCTCACCGGAGGGTATGATCTCGAGAACATCGCGAAAAGCCACGGGGAAGAGCACAGTCTCAATATCGTGAAAACCATCGGGGCGGGCTCCGGTCACATTCAGTCCCAGGTTAATCTTGGCATTGGGAAAGGCAAGCATACGCTGTTGTGTTAGTATCGGCTAATGTTGTAAAATCATTTTATTCATCCGGCATTTTTGAGGGTCTCGAAAAAGCAGGGTTTGTAACGAATGTACTGTCAGTGAAAGCCAGTAAGAAGGCTTTCAGGTCGGCTTTCTGAGATGGGGTGAGCCTTACTCCTCCTGTCGCAATGTGATGCATGAGCGGACTGATCGAAGGCGACCATACCAGTCCCGAGCTATAGAAATCGATGACCTCATCGATAGTCTTGAACCTTCCATCATGCATGTAAGGAGCCGTAAATACAAGGTTCCGCAGTGTGGGGGCCTTGTAAGCACCAATATCGGAGGCACTGCCGGTAACAGAAAAACGGTCGTAAGGATCCGTAAAAACAGAATCTTTTCCATTATTGTAAAAAAGGTTTGTTGTGAATAATGGGTTCCCGTCGCCTCCATGGCAATGAAAACAATCGCCTCCCTGTTCGGTCATGAATAATACATATCCGTTCAATTCGGAACCTGAAAGCTGTATCTTTCCCTGCATGTAGCGATCGAATTTTGAATCGGCTGAGATCAGGGTCCGGACAAACTGGGCAATGGCCCTGGCGATATTTTTCTCTGTAATAACACTGCTGCCAAATGCCTTGTTGAAAAGTTCGGGATATCCTTTTATCTGTTGGATCATTGCCTTGGTATGGTTCGTGTCCCCATGGATCTCCTGTGGTGACCTGATTACAATGCCCACAACATCTTCCAGGTTGCGGTACCCAGGTTGCGGATTATCTTCTGCTACCATCCCGTTCCACAGATAGCCGTGGTTTGTCCAAACCAGGTTGATCATCGGAAGCATATAATGGGGAGTCGGGATGCCGGTCAACCCATGGGGATGTCCGCCGGTAAAGACAGGGTTATCGATCCCGCAAACAAAAGAATGAGCCTGGATGTGGCAGGTGGCGCAACTCATCAGGGAATCAGGGCCTTGACGTCCTGAGAGGCGGCCATCATAGAACAAATAACGGCCAAGTGTAATGCCTTCAATCGTCATCGGGTTATCAGTTGGGATATTCAGTTCCCGGGGAAAATGAAGAGGTATCTGAATCGTATAGGGCGTTGCATGAAACGCAGGCGTGGTTTCAGTTTTTTTTGTACAGGAAGCGATAATCAGACAACTGAAAAAAATGAACAGAAAATAAATATGCAAAAACCGGTATTTACCTAATGCAGTTACTATCCAAATATTTTTCATTATCAATTTTTAATTATCAATTGGTTATTGTTACACTAAACGCTTTCCTTCCGTTCAGGCATGCCTTGAACATTCCTTCCTGGTTCTGCATGATCCCGTCAGGGTAATCAGAAAAATCAAATGCATTGTTCCCGTCGAACCACCGGTCCACATTCATCTGCAGCATGACCTGGTGATAACCGCCGGCACTGAGGTCCAGTTTACAGGGAAGACTGACCCGGAAATGATTCTGCACAAAGCCGATGATTGAATCCGGGTTTACGGTATTCGGTGCGTATACCTGGCCGATGCCCAGGTGGAACATAAAGGGCAGTGATTGTGCCATGGTATCGTTTTCCCATTTCAGGTTCATCTTCATATAATGATATCCTCCTCCCAGCATATCCGGCCAGAACATATCCCTTTCCGGGGGATCCGGAAAACGGCCTGAGTTATTCTGTTTTTCATCGAGTCCGAAAGTGAAGGCGACCGTATCATAGGTTCCGGCAGGCAAAAGATCGTTCACCCACCATGAGCAGGAATAGTTGTCCCGTGCATCGGTATAATGGATCCCATCATCAGTCGTGATATCATTCCATTTTCCTTTAATGGAATGCAACGAAACCCGGGAAATGAAATATTGCAGATCGTTTACCATATATCTGCTTCCAAGGGAAGTACGATAAAGCATCGTATCAAATTTCAATGATTCCCCGTTCACCTTATGGGTAAAGGTAAAGATGATGTTGCCATACGTGATGGGCGTAATTTCGAGTGAATGATGTTTTGTGCAGGAATAAAGAATCAATATAAACAAAGGGAGGATGATGATTTTCCAGCTTGCGTTGATGAGTTTCATTGGTTTTTCTCGTTAATGAATAATGAATGGTTTATTAATTAAAGGCGCCAATCAATTTCCTGTTTCCCCTGTTCCCTGAGGATCTCATTGATCTTTGAGAAATGGCGGCAGCCAAAGAAACCCTTGCTGGCAGAAAGCGGGGAAGGATGTGCGGCTGTTAGGACAGGATGGCGGGTTAAATCGATAAGTTCTTTTTTTGCAATGGCGAAATTACCCCATAATACGAATATCACTCCATCCTTTTGTGCGGAAAGCTGGCGGATGGCTTCATCGGTGAATAACTCCCATCCTCTTCGCTGGTGCGATCCTGCCTGGTTCTCCCTTACGGTCAGCGTTGCATTGAGCAGCAGCACGCCCTGGTCGGCCCACTTTTCAAGGTTCCCGTGAAGAGGCGGTTTGATGCCAAGGTCATTTTCGAGCTCTTTAAAGATATTGACCAGAGAAGGCGGTTTGGCAATGCCGTTTGGAACGGAAAAACACAACCCGTGGGCCTGGCCATAGCCGTGGTAAGGATCCTGGCCAATGAACACCACCTGGACCTTCCCAAAAGGAGTATGGTTAAAAGCATTAAAAATGAGGCCACCCGGAGGAAATACCCTGAATTTTTTCTTCTCTTCGAGCAAAAAACCCTTCAATTCAAGGAAATAGGACTTGTTAAATTCCGTGGAAAGAACAGATTTCCAGCTCTCTTCAATAGAAGGATTGATGTCAGCCATTTTCTAAACAATCTTTAGTTAATAACTTAAAAACAATAATATCTGAAATATGTTGTTTATATTACCTGAATTCATTTACCTTTGCACAATACTATTTAAATCTTATTGAATAACATGAAAAAAGTTATTGCAGCGATATCGGTACTCCTGTTAATTGCAATGCTTACGGTCTCCTGTACCTCAAGTTCAAAATGCGCTGCATACGGAGGAGACAGGCAAAGATATCAAATAGAAAGGCGTTGACCGATCCCCAAAGATAAAATCTTTTTTGAATAAAGGGAAGCCGTTATGGTCTTCCCTTTTGTTTTTTTCTTCTTACCTTTGCTTTCTGATTCCATCTTATTCACTCATGCATAAGTTTATCCCTGCGATCTTCCTTTGCATGCTGAGTTCTTTCAGCCTCTCTTGCTATGCACAGAAAGAATCGCCGGCGCTCAGCGATACCCTCGACAATATACTGCTGGAGCGACAATGGAGCCTGGGAGTTCATATCAACAGCAACGGATGGGGACTAAAATTCCGGAAAGGCAAAAATCTCGCATTTTTAAAACAGTTCATGTGGGAGATCGAGTTCACAACCTATAAAGCAGCCAAAGAGGTCAAGACCGTCAATCCCAATTATTCGGATTCCAAAAGCTTTATCTACGGGAAATTGAACTATGTTTATTTCCTCCGCGGCGGGATTGGGTTCCAGCATATATTAAACCGGAAGCCCTATTGGGGAGGAGTACAGCTCAGCTATCTTTATTACGGCGGACTTTCGGTTGGCATTACGAAACCGGTATACCTATATATCGATAATAAAACAAACAACACCGACCAGATAACGCAGGAAAGGTACAACCCTGAAATTCATAATCTCGAAAATATTTATGGAAGGGGCGCCTTTCTTACCGGGATCCTCAACCTGAATTTCTATCCGGGAATATATGGTAAAGGCGGATTGGATTTTGAATTTGGAACACGCAACAGGGTCATCAAAGCAATGGAGATCGGAGCCATCCTCGATTACTCACCTATCCCCATCGCGATTATGGCTTATAATCCCAAACAAAGTTTATTTCTGACTGCTTACCTGAGTGTCAGTTTTGGTAAACGGTACAATAAGTAAGACGCCACCTTTTTTTTATCACACATTAGGCATTTAAGATCCTATTAAAAAGAATGCAGATCTAAGGAATGACAAATTCAACCTCTCCGTGATTAAAAAAACGGATTGAGTTATTCTCCATCTCCATCATCAACATCCCGGATTCATCCACACCCCTGATTTTTCCTTTTATCAACTTTTTATCCATATAATAATCTCTCCATTCATTGATCCCGAAAAGCTGTTCCCGGTATTCCCGGTCAAGAAGTTCAGATAATCCTTCTTGCAACTGCTGATAGCGGTTATCGATACATGCAACGATGAGATCCACGGCATCCCTCACCGGAAAATCCTTTCCGGTAATCTGTTTCAGTGAAACCGGGTTGGGCAGAACGGGAGTGAACGTATCCTGATTGATGTTGACACCGATCCCCGCAATGCACGATTCATATACAGTTCCACAAACGGTATTCTGAATGAGGATCCCGCCGATCTTGCGATTCCCAGCATAGATATCATTCGGCCATTTAATGGACAACCTCTGTTCAACTATGACCCGGGCGAGAAAGTCAAGAACACCCAGGGAAATCACCTTATTCAATAAAAACTGCTGCCCGGGTGAAAGGAACTCAGGAAATAAAACCAGGCTGAATGTCACATTTTTTCGGGGTTCACTCTCCCAGTTGTTCTCCCCCTGGCCCTTTCCGGAAGTCTGATCATGTGCAAAGATGATGGTTCCTTCCGTAACTTTTTGCTTCTTAAGTAACTGTTCAGCATAAAAATTGGTAGAATCTACGGTTTGCAGTTCGATGAGAGGATGAATTATTTTCATCATGGAGATTAATTTATTTCCCTGTTCAAAATTAATGCTTCCCTGCGTATTACCTTTTGCTTTTTCTCCGATTAAGATGAAAAAACATGGAAAGATACGAAAACCATTTCCCGATCAAGAACTGGGCAGAGGAAGACAGACCGAGGGAAAAATTACAGCTGAAGGGGAAGAATTCTTTAAGCGATGCCGAACTGATCGCCATCTTGCTTGGGTCAGGCAACCGTTCGGAGTCGGCCGTTGACCTGGCAAAACGGATTCTTTTCACTGCAGGCGATAATCTGATCGAGGTCTCAAGGATGGGCATCAATGACCTGATGGGATTCAGCGGGATCGGTATAGCAAAAGCAGTTACCCTGATCGCTGCGCTCGAGATCGGAAAAAGAAGAAATGAATCGGAAGTGCTGGCAAAAGAAAAGATCGCCAACAGCCGGGATGCTTTCGAGATCTTCCAAAGCGTGATGGGCGACCAGCCTTATGAATCTTTTTGGATCATCCTGCTGAACAAAGCCAATAAAGTGATCCGGAAATGCAGCATCAGCGAAGGTGGCGTATCAGGTACGGTGGTTGACCCGAAAAAGATCTATAAGATCGCATTGGATCAGCATGCATCTTCCATCATCCTGGGACACAATCATCCCTCCGGGAATATCCAACCCAGCGAAGCCGATCAAAAGATCACAAAAAAGATCAAGGATGCGGGATTTATGCTGGATGTGGCAGTGCTGGACCACCTCATCATCGGCGACGACCGGTACTATAGCTTTGCGGATGAAGGAACTCTTTAGTTCAATGAAGGAATTCATAATGCGGGAATGCAGAATGCAGAATTGAAAGTCACAGAGTTTTTAAAGTTCATAAAGTTCATAAAGTTTGTAAAGTTTTAAGTTTTCCTAATGCCTAATGCCCAATGCCCAATGCCCATTGCCTATTTTCATTTCGCTATTTCAACAGCTCGAACCTATATCCCACGCCGAGAAAATGATCCAAAAACCTTGGGAGGGCATAGAACAGATTCTCCTTTGCCTTATGACTGTCGTGAAAGAGGACGATGGAGCCGGACTTTGTATGGGTTAACACATTCGACAGGCATTGTTCCTTTGAGATCCCCTGGTGGTAGTCGCCGCTAAGGACCGACCACAGGATGATCCTGTACTGTTTCCGTAAAATGAAATATTGGCTGGGGGTGAATTTTCCGTAAGGCGGCCGGAATAAACCGGTTTTGAAGTATTCATTACACAGCATCACATCTTCGACATATTCGGCGGGAGGCGTCTTCCACCCGTTCAGATGATGAAATGTGTGGTTACCGATGGCATGCCCGGTGCCGGATACCTGTGCAAATATATCCGGGTGCTTTTTGACATTGTCCCCTACGCAGAAGAATGTAGCTTTGATATTTCGTTCCTCCAGGATGCTGAGCACATCGGGTGTGACCACCGGCATCGGGCCATCATCAAAGGTGAGATAAATGACCTTTTCAGAAGCAGGAATGGAGCAAGAAAGATATTTCCTGTCGAAAATCCTTAAAATGAACGGTGGACGAACAGAAAACATCCTTAACGCTGGTAAACATTTGCGGTAAAGAAATCCCAGTTCTTGTGGAAACATGAATCGACGTCCCTTACAAGGGTCTGGTTTTTACTCTCTTTCACAGCCTCTCCAAGACGCTGAAGAACCATCAGGTCTTCCCGCACACTAATATCCAGTGATTTGAGTTCAGCCGATGGGAAAGAGTACAGGTAGTTCATATCCTGGTCCATCAGTTGTAACATATGCTCACAGATCTTATCGGCCTTCTGAACATCACCGATCTTATAATAACATTCTGCAATCCCGGGTACAAAATAATCATAATGGGAAACTTCATCGGGAAAAACCGACATGCAATAATCCAGCACTTTCCGGGCAGAATCTTTTTCCCCCTCCTGGATCAGGGCATCTGCAAGCCTGTCGAACAGGTTTCTGTAACTCAAGACCAAATGCTGATTTTGTTCATCGAGGTACACCTTCTTGTTGTAGACATTTCTTAAATTGAACTTGTTCATCAGGTTATCGTACACCAAATTCGTATTTACTTCGCCCGTCACACCTTCATTGATCCTGGCATTGACAGGCAATATCCGGCAGGTAAGACCCTCCACAAAGAGGGCATGCTCCAGGCCGATATAGCTGTCAGGACCAGCATCCAATTCAAAATAAACCGGACGTTTCCAGTTGTTTGCAGTCAGAATATCAAGGACTACCAGTTTATTCTTCTCAATTGCATTGCTTTTAATCTCCCACCTTATGGTATCCATTCTGGATAAATATTTCGCCGGGATACTTTTGTCGGCAGCGATTTTAACAGGATCATAAGTGAGCATGAATTTTCTTGTAGGGAAATAATCCAGCGAACCATACTGAGGGGTATTGACCTTCAGTTTGGTTTCGTCGGTATTGATGATATCGAATACATCTTTCAGATCGATATAACGGCTTTTTAGCTGCTCATCCGGTAATAAATAAGTCACATCATGATTACCAGTACGGTACTTATCTCTTGACATCGACATCGGCACGGGGTCAGAATCGTATGCTTTTCTCCGGATCTGGTCGATGCACCAGTCTGCATTCAGCAGGCTGAGGTTGATAACGCGGACATCGGTGCGGATTCCTTCCACTTCCTGGGCATACCACAACGGGAATGTATCATTATCGCCATTGGTAAAGAGAATGGCATCTTTTGCACAGGAATTCAGGTAGTTCTCCGCTAATGCCAGGGAAGTATAACGCCCCGAACGGTCATGATCATCCCATCCCTGCTGCGCCATTATGCAAACCGTAAGGCCTCCGAAAACAACGGAAACCATCAGTGCCACATGTGTTCCAAGCTTTTTCTTAAGCCATTGGGCGATTTGAATGATTCCAAGACCGATCCAGATCGCAAAGGCATAAAACGAGCCCGCATAGGCATAGTCGCGCTCCCTGGGCTGAGGAGCATACTGGTTCAGGTAAAGCACAATTGCCAATCCGGTCATGAAAAACAGGAGCCCGATGATAATGGTGCTCCGGTAATCTTTTTTAAATGTAAAATAAATACCGATCAGGCCAAGGATAAAAGGAAGAAAATAAAAGGAATTATCTCCGCTGTTGCCTTTCCGGAGTTCCGGCAACGGGTGGGAACCCAGCCTGGCATTATCGATGAAAGGAATTCCGCTTTTCCAGTTCCCGTTTACTTTGTCGCCCACTCCCTGGTTATCATTTTGCTTCCCGGCAAAATTCCACATAAAATAACGCCAATACATATGAATCACCTGGTAATTCCAGAAAAACTGCAGGTTTTCCGCGAAGGTTGGCTTATAGATCGTTTCCTTCCGGTCGCTTTCGCCTGACTGAACCTCGATCGGAACGCCTTGCACATCTGCCCATTTCTTATATCCTTCAGCATGCTTCGGATCGGTCGTACTCCACATACGCGGAAAGAGGGTGGTAAACCTGGAATCAAAGACCGGAACCGTTTTCTCCTTTTTATCGGTGATAATATACTTTCCGGATGCATCGTCCTTTGTATAGGTTGGGTTTCCATCGGTACGGTCGATTATGGGCGCATTATAATATGGCCCGGTGAGCAATGGCCAGTCGCCGTATTGTTCCCGGTTCAGGTATGAGAGCAGGTACATCGCATTTTCGGGGTTGTTCTCATCCAGTGGCGTGTTGGCATTGCTACGGATCACCAGCAGCAGGAAAGAGGTATAGCCGATCACGATAAATGTAAAGGCAAGGATGATGGTATTCAAAATCGATTTTCCTTTTTTCCGGGTATAAATCAGTCCTCCTGTGATCAGTCCGATAAGGATTACGAAATAGATGATGGTTCCTGAATTGAAGGGCATTCCCAGCGAATTCACGAAGAAAAGTTCAAAGTTGGCGGCCAGTTTGACGATCCAGGGAATGATGACATACATGACCACGGCCAGTGTGCTGATTCCGGCAAAGAGCGCAAGGAGGATCCCTTTCCAGTCCGGATTTGGATATTTTTTAAAGTAATAAACAAATACGATTGCAGGAATGGCTAACAGGTTCAGCATATGGACACCAATAGAGAGTCCTACCAGGTAAGCGATCAGCAAGAGCCACCGGTAGGAATGTTTTTCTTCGGCATGTTCTTCCCATTTGAATATAGCCCAGAAGACAACGGCTGTAAAGAATGACGACATGGCGTAGACTTCGCCTTCAACAGCTGAAAACCAGAAGGAGTCAGTAAAGGTATAGGCGAGGGATCCGATCAGGCCGGCGCCAATGATGAGATGCATTTTGGAAACTGTCATTTCTTCACCATCATTCAAAACCAGCTTCTTTGCGATCATAGTGATAGTCCAGAACAGGAAAAGGATCGTCAATCCACTGCAAAGTGCCGACATGGTATTGACCATGCGTGCCACATGCGTCACATCACTTGCAAAAAGGGAGAAAAATCTTCCGATCATCTGGAACAGCGGCGCACCGGGAGGATGGCCTACTTCCAGCTTGAAAGCAGTGGAGATGTATTCACCGCAATCCCAGAAGCTCATGGTGGGCTCGGATGTCATGATATAGACCGTGGATGCGATTGCAAATACCAGCCATCCCAGGATATTGTTGTGTTTCCGGTACAATTTCATCAGGAATTAAGGATTAGGATTAATGAGGACATTTCGTTGATTATGCCATAGCAGGCGAAGCAAAAGTAGTAAATATTTAGTACTTTTGAGACCCGATCCAAACGTCGGACTACTATGAAAAGACTTGTTTTATTAAGGCATGGCGAAAGCATATGGAATAAGGAAAACCGTTTTACGGGATGGAAAGATGTAGATCTTTCGGAAAGAGGCGTGAATGAAGCGATCGAAGCCGGGAGGGTGCTGAAGAAAGAAGGTTTTCAATTCAGGATCGCCTATACTTCTTATCTGACCCGTGCCATTCGCACGTTATGGCTGACGCTGGGAGAAATGGACCTTCTATGGATCCCTGTATACAAGACCTGGCGATTGAATGAAAAGCATTACGGGATCCTCCAGGGGCTGAACAAATCTGAAATGGCGGAAAAATATGGTGACCGGCAGGTCCAGATCTGGAGAAGAAGCTATGATGTTCCGCCTCCTCCAATGGAAAATGACGATCCGCGTCATCCCCGGTTTGATTACCGGTACCGGGATCTGAAACCTTCTGAGATCCCTGCCACAGAGTCATTGAAAGAAACTGTTGAACGGATTGTCCCTTATTGGAAAGANNCTCCGGGGAATTGTCAAATACCTGAAGAACATTTCCAATGAGGATATCGTAGGACTAAACCTCCCGACGGGCATTCCCTATATTTTTGAATTTGATGATCAAATGAATCTTCTGAAGGATTATTTTCTCGGTGATCCGGAGGTGATCCGGAAACTCATGGAAGAAGTGGCAAACCAGGCTAAGAAAAAATAATCTAATTCAATACACCAAGATACCCAAATCCGTCAAAAATAAATTTTTGCTTGCGTGCAGATTGCACGCTACATTTAAAACATTATAATTGAGGTAATGTCATAGATAAAGGTAGTGTGATATTAAATGGCTAAGGTTTGCTCACAATAAGTAGCTTAAAAATAATGAAAATTTTTGCTTGACATATGTACATTTTATGATAAATTTGTCGTTAAGAAGGAATAGGGGGCAGATAAAATCCCATCTCAGAAAATAATTCATTGAATATTAATTACATAAAAAATGAGGGAATCAAGGTATTCTGTGCCGGATGAACTTAATCCTGGTTTTGAAATTATCGCTTCTTTACGTGAAGATCAAATAAAAAAGCTTTCTAACACCATTAAAAAACTTCCTCGGGGAGTTGGTGAAAGAACCTTCTTTAAAGCTATTTCATCAAAAATTGATGTTGAAAACAAAGAAGATTTAGCACTAACTCTTTTTAGCTTGGGGGCATTATTAAATAAAGAGAAAGAAAAAGACACTAAAAAAATTGCTGACCACCTGACATTTTCTATTAATTATTATCGAGAAAAAAAATTCCAAGAAAAACAACTAAATCAACTAACATCAAATCTTATTTCTTTATTTGAATGTTGTGGAAATATTAAAAATACATTTAAAGCATTGTATTTACAATTAGAACAACACAATGTTTTTCGTGATTCTCATTTAATTACTGATATTAGGCCAGTATTCGGAGATAATCTTGATGAGGCGGAAAATTTCGCAATAATATTTCACAAATTGCGAATTGAATATGAACAGAATGGTAAAAAGAATAATTTTTTTGTTGCGCTTGACCGAGATGATTTGGATAATGTTCGGGAACAGATCGAAAGAGCAATAAAAAAAGAATCAATTTTACAGGAAAAATTTAAAGGAACGATTAAATTTATCAATCCAATGGATTAGAAAACTATGAATACTATAGTAAGAACATACGAAAAAGAGATTGAAGAAAATGTTGGATGGTCTTATCGTCAAAGGCCAACTATTGAAAAAATGCACGTTGGTTATAGTTCCTGGCAAAGAATAATCAGTCGCAATCCACGATTATTCCATAGCTATATTATTCGTTCTGAGGAGAAGACTTATTACCAGGACTTTATAACCGGAAGGTTAAGTCATGCAGTAATTTCTATTAATTATGCAGATAAGTTAGAAGATGAAATAAATAAATCAAAATACATTCTAAGATTAAAGAACAATTGGGACGATGAGGGTGCAAAAAAATATGATCGTCAGACATGGGAAAAAGCGATTAAATTTTTGCGTGATTTGTATTCAAAAGTAATTGAGCGAAAAGATCCAAATTTAATACCTAAAATTTATCATGGGCCTGATCAAAGTATTGATTTATTTTGGGATTATGAAGAGATGAATCTCTTAATCAATGTAGCGTTTAGAGGAGAGAAAGCCACTTTTAGCGCTGAAAATGCAAATGGAAATTTGAACGGAGAATTTGACCTTTCTAATTTTAATCGTGCAGTATTCGATTTCCTTTTTTAGATTCATTGGTTAATGAATGGTATTATTGAAATTCCTGATAAGGATAAATTATATTATCGTGTTCACGCAATATATTTTCGGGACGGAGGAATAATGCCTGGGGCATTCAGAGAAAGAGTTGACGAAGACGATGCCAATGATTATGGAATGTCAACGGACTGGGCTGAATATTCCACTGCTGAAGAAACCAGAAATAGGGCACAAAACCCTAGACAAAATGCAGTCGTTAGTTTTATCACCGGAGAATTAAAAACACTTAAATTGCTTGTAGTATATTATCCAAAAGAAGACAATCCAGCCCATACTAATGTAAGGGGAATAAATACTATAATAAGGCGTGAACTGATAAAGAAATTCAGAATGGAAATTGAACTTGGGAATTAAAAAATGCAGCATGCCTGCCGCTCTAAGGGAATTCAGAATGCAGAAATGCAGAATTTCGCTATTTCACCATTTCACCATTTCGCTATTTCCCTATCCCCTCAATAGCAATCTTCAGCGTCTCTTCTATCGGCAGGTAGTTGAAATTGGCCCAGAAGATTTCATCAGGACGGCCAATGATCTGATCCCAGCGCTGAGTGGTACCGATGATCTTATCCCCTTTGAAATTCTTTATCTTCTCAGTATCCCTTGTCGCATTAGTAATGACGATATCATTTTTGTAGCTGAATTTCATTTTTTCCCCGTTTGGCGGATAAGTGAAGGTCATCCAGTTTTCGGTGCGGATTGAACTGAGGAACCAGGATGTATCTCGCTTTGAATAGATGATGGTTTGCTGGATAAAGGGCATCTCTTCGAGCCACCCGGGTTTGTTCAGGATGGTATAGCCTCTTTTATACTTTGTCTTTTCATAGGCGTCATATGCATACATGCTGGGCTTCTGCATGATCTTCATCACTGCAAAGGAAGAACCATCGATAAAAAGCTCTCCTTTCCATAACCTTTCTTTTACATCTTTTTTCTGTGCGAACCGGATGTGGTAGATTTTCCCTCCTTCAGGCTGGATCAATTCTTCCATCGAAAGATCATAATACCGGAAAAGGTCTTCATCGAGTATTGAATGATGATAAAACTCCACAAAATCATTGATAAAATTGCAACCCAGGCAACCGGCATTTCTCCCCACTTCTCCCATCGCATTTACAAGATTGGTATCGGAAGTGACCCTCCCTTTCAGCAGCACCGGGATGTTTGACTGCTTATGTTTTTTCCCGGAATCACCGGATTTATAGAGATAATAACCGGTTTTAAGATCATCGATGATGGCTTCCGTATATTCAGCAAGCTTGTTGTTGACCGATTTCTGTGAACGGATGAAAGCCGTGAGGATCAGCGGGTCCTTCCCGTAATTGGTAGGGATCCTCTCAACAGCTCTGCGGATGACTTCTTTGGGTGTGAGGCCGACCACCTCAACTTCCGATAGTAGCAGCATAACAGGTTTCAAGAATATCTCAACAGAAGGCACCAAACAGGCCTTCACCGGGATCTTCCGGGTTTCATAGCCCAGATAGCAGATCAGCAAAGTATCTTCCCTGTTACCGGCAGGAATATCGAGACGGAAATTCCCGTCTTCATTGGTCGTGGTTCCGATTCCCGAATGTTGAAGTGATATCTGTGCGAATGAAAGAGCAGAATGGCTTACGGAATCGATTATTTTTCCTTTGATCTCGTGGACCTGTGACAATGTAATTTGTTGCAGAAATAGTAAAAGAAGACAAATTATCGTTCTCATCCTCTAATTATAGTATTGTTTATCATTTCCTCTGCGTCTCTGCGGTTATATATTTCTGATTGTTGTAAACACGTTTAGGATGGATACTATTTGTAATTATTAATGAGAATAATGATTGTTTCAACTTTTTAGTTTTTTTTACCGCAGAGACGCGGAGACGCAGAGTTAAAAATTTTTTAACGCGGAGTCGGGGCGACGAAAAAATACTTTTGATTAATCAATCTGACTGATCCGGTGATCAATCCTTCTGATTCAGCTTCAACGACAATTCCCCCGGCCGATTTACCAGATTGAACGATTACCTGGCACATCCCATTAAACAACTTTCTTTGCCATTGGTTGCCCAGACATTTATCGGGTTCGTGACTGCTGGGGTCACCATTGCCTACACCAATGATCTTTGCGTCGCCTTTGACTGTAAATCGGATAAGGTTTCCTGCATCCGGCACTTCCCGGTTTTTTGCATCCACAACAGAAACATTGATAACGATAGCATCCTGTCCATTTGACGAAAAGATCTTCCTGTCAGCAACAAGGTTCACCTTAACGGGGTCTCCGGTAGTTTCCACCTGATTTGTGATCCTCCTGCCATTTTTGTAAGCTATCGCTTTGATTATTCCGGGATGATATGGTATATCCCATTCGAGGTGGCTGTTCCGGGGCATCTCTTTTTTCCCGAAACTCTTCCCGTTAAGGAAAAGTTCAACGTTATCGGCATTGGAATTAACCCAAACATGAATGGGTTTCCCTTCCTGTCCGTGCCAGTTCCAATGAGGAGAGATGTGCAAAACATCTTTGTCTGTCCACCACGACTGGTAGTAGTAATAGATATTCTTCGGAAAACCGCACACATCCATTAATCCGAAATGTGAATTGATGTTCGGCCACTGGTAAGGGGTAGGCTCGCCACGGTAATCGAAGCCTGTCCAGACAAAGCCTCCCATCCACCAAGGCTGACCCGCACACAGTGTCCACCATTCCTCGGCTTTACTTGCCCACCATGGCGCGGTGATATCCTGGTCGGGGACATAACATTGAACAGTGTCTTTTACATAGATTCCACGCGTTGTCACCGTACTTCCCATTTCGGTACCAATGATGGGTTGCCCGGGATGGCTTTTATGATAATCGGCAACTGCAAATTGGCGGTAATTGAATCCGCGGATGGGAATCACTTCGTTGATCCCGTTAAAAACATTTGCCACGTCGGCTGCATAGGTGGAGGTTCGAGTAGGATCCAGCTGATGTTGCCGTGCCAGAAATGTTTCCGCAATGCTTTTTCCAGTTTCATTAGTTTGAATATAGCCTTCCTCATTCCCGATCGACCACAAAAAGATGGAAGGATGGTTGCGGTCGCGGAGGATCATATTTTCGAACTGATTCAAGTACTCCGGGCCACTGTTGAGCAAACGGGTTTCATCCAGCACCAGGATCCCCAGGCTGTCGCAGGCATCGGGAAGTTCAGGGGCAGGAGGATTGTGGCATGTGCGGTAAGCGTTTATTCCCATTTCCTTCAGCAGGCGAAGCCTGTAGTAGAGGATATCATCCGGTACAGCCACACCAATGCCGGCATGATCCTGGTGACAGCAGGCGCCATATATCTTCACATTCTCACCGTTCAGGAACAGGCCTTTTTCTGCATCAAACTTGATTGATCTCACCCCAAATCGTGTATTGATGCTGTCGACAACCTGTCTGCCTATTTTCAGAAGAACGACAGCCCTGTATAAATAAGGATCATTCAATGACCATAGCCTGGGATTATCGAGCGTTACCTGTTGCTTTACAATTTCATTTTCCAAAACATGAATCGTGATTTGCTGATCAGGTGCGGTTACAATTGTTTTTCCGCTCCGATCAGTAATATATGAGGTTACAGTGCATTCAGAGGCTGAGGAATTCTGGTTTTCAATTGGGGTTTCTATCGAAACAGAAGTTGATTTTTCTTTCACATCCGCATGAATAAAAATCCCGTTACCGATATGGAGGTCATTGTATTTACTGAGCCAGACATGGCGATAGATTCCTGCACCCTCATAAAACCAACCTTCATATTGTGAAGCATCAACCCGCACAACGATGACATTTTCCTTATCGTAATTGATAAAATCAGTGAGATCATAAGAAACACCCATGTACCCGCTTTCGTTGTTGCCCAGGTAGAAACCGTTAATCCAGATCTTCGCATCACGGAAGATGCCATCGAAACGGATGGAAAATCGTTTCCCTTTATCCGTACTGCTCACTGAAAAATGTTTTCGGTACCAACCTATGCTCGTTTCCGGGTAAAGTCCCCCGACCGGTTTATAGCCATGCGACTGCATATCAAAATTGGAAGAATAGACAAATGGCAATTCAACAACCCAATCGTGGGGCAACTGAACAGTGCTCCAATCATCATCCTTAAATCCGGGATTGATAGCTGAATTTTCCGCTTCTCCCGATTTCGAATAAATGTTGGCAACCCGGTAATTGAAATCTTTCGAAGGATCAGCTGCATGCCCCAGATGAAATTTCCAATCCATATCAAATAGAATTGTCTGCCGCGGAACTGTCTTTTGAGCGTTCAATACCAATCCGGATAAAAACAACCCGGCAAAAAGAATCCATTTTGCCTTTTTCATTCTCCAATAATTATCAATTATAATGACGTCTCCGGGAAGCGCCTCTTCCACCTAAGAAACCCCAGCCGCCACTGCCGACCAGGAAGCCAAATGCATACCATGCCCCATTGTTATTCTGGGCAAAGAAAGTCACATCATTCCTGAATAACATCCCGATCAGATCAAAAGGAGCAATAAATCCATGCCACAAACCGCCCCAGAATCCATAGGTATGTCCGGTAAGGCACTTATCCACTATTTCCCGGTTGGCACAACTTGAAAGAAGGAGGACACAAACGAGGACACAAATAATAACGGCAATTCCATTGAACTTTTTCATGGGTAATGTTGATTGGTTTATACTTTTTTAACCTGTTCGAATCCCAAAGATAATCAGGAATTAGGTATTGGGTATTAAGTATTGGGTATTTGGTATTAGGTATTGGGTATTAGGTACTGAACTCTGGTTCTTCTAAATTTTTAATTTTTAATTTTTAATTGCCTAAGACCTAATGCCCAAAACCTAATGCCACTCTTAAACCCTTTTCAGGTTGACGAGAGAGGTAAACAACTCATAGACCGCACAAACTACCAGCACAAACATCCCGGCCGTCACGCCGACAGAATCCGTTAAACTGCCGATCAGAAGAGGAATGACGGCACCGCCCGACACAGCCATGATCATCAACCCCGAAATTTCATTGGTACGAACCGGGTATTTCTCCACCGATAAAGAGAAGATAAGCGGGAAGATATTGGCTACACCCAGTCCGATGATGAAGATGATCACCATTGCTGACATAGCTGTTGGAGCAAATATCAATGACAATATGGATACCAGGGCCAGGATGGATGACCACAGGAAAAATTTTCGCGAGGGCAGCAGGGTCAGCATCAAGGCACCGCCAAAGGTTCCGAGCATCTTTCCGAAGAAATAAATGCTTCTCCCTGACTCATAAAAGGTCTGTTTCGCATCCGGAAATTTATTATGCAAAAACTGACCGGAAACAGCATTTACACCAACATCAATTCCAACGACAAGAAAAATACCCATCACCATCATAAAGATAAAACCAGTACTCAATAAACTAAATGAAGACCCGAAAGTGGCACGCTTCTCCATGTTCCTTGTTTCTTCTATTTTGATCATCGAAAGCCAGATGACGGAAAGCACGGATACTACGCCAAAGACCAGAAACAGGATCTTCCAGTCACCGAACTTCAAGGCAAAATAACCAGCCAGGGGAGCAGCGATCATGGATCCTATGGCTTTGATAAACTGCGAAAAACTGAGGAAACTGGAGGTCCGGTTCGAGGGGACGACATCAACCAGCAAAGGGTTTGCTGAAACCTGCACAATGGTATTTCCGATTCCCAATAATGCAAAGCCAAATAATACCGTCGTAAATGTGTAAAACAAGAAAGGAATGAAAAGTCCGATAGCCGTAATTCCCATCCCGATGTTCACCATGTTGCGTTTCCCGATCCTATCCTGCAGAATACCAACCGGTACCGATAAGATGAAAAACCAGACAAACACGGCGGAAGGGATAAGCTGTGCAAGCGTATTGCTCAGGCCGAATTCAAGTTTCACACGATCGACGCCAATACCAACCAGATCGCAGAAGCTCATGACGAAAAACGATACTAGAACAGGGATAACATAGGTAAAGTTCAGCTTCTTTGTCATATTTAAAAGGTTAAGGTTAATTCTTCAGAAGTGGTATTTTCAGGAAGGCTTATAGACGACCCCGATGTTCTTTCTCCCATCGATCTCAATCCGCATGGGGTTTTCGAAACGAATGTGCCGGATGTACTCATCCTCATGAAAGGCGGGTTGTCCCGAGAGGTACGCAAGGTCGTAGAAACCATCTTTGAGATATGGATTAATGGTAAAATAACCCACATTGAAGGAGGTCAGGTTCTGGAAAAAATGGGTTCCCTGGCTGGGATCAATGCGGTAATTCTCCAGTCCCGATTCAACGATCAGTCGTGCAGCCGAGATCTGCGGCCAGCGTACCGGGATGCCCAGCCATGGATCGGCAGAGCCCCACCGTCCTGGTCCTACCAGAACATAATTTTTCTTTTCGGCAAGGAAACGCTCGTTGATGGATTCAAGCCTCCGGCCGATTTCCTGGCTCCTGGATGCATCAAAGGCTTCCGGCTTAATATAGATGAAATCACGGATGTCTTTTATAATTCCATTGCCAAGTGCAGTGTTCGACAGGATAATGGCATCCCCGGGGCGGATATCATCGAGTTTCAGGTTCACGGTATTGTACTTTCCGACAATGGGCCGTATCTGAAGGAGTGAAAATATTTTTGACTCATTCTTCGGCAAATCCAGGTTTACGGCAAATTCGATCTCCACGGGTTTCCCCATCTCTTTCTGGCCGATGTCAAGCACAGTTTGCAGGATCTCTGCAAGAGGAAACGTATTATGATTCAATAACTGTGAAAATGTGATAATCTTTTTCCCTGTCCCCATCGTTCCATCCTTTACAGAATTGCTGTCGTAATCGAAGGTTGATGCTACAAGTCTCAGGGCGCCATCGTCTTCCGCATCTTTCACTTTCAGCTTTAAAAGATTCACCGTGTCGTCAGTATTCGGGATGAAAGCCTCCGGATTCAGATCAAGGGCATAAAATGTTTTTTGTGTCTCGCTGAGCGCCAGTTCCGGTGTGCTCAGCTGCAGGATCTTTTTCGGATACCTTGGTGAAAAACGCAACCCGTTACCTCCATCTACGATGAATTTCCCTAATCCGAAAGCAATGTTCACGATCCCATCTTCAGGCTTTTCAGGTGCAATGGGATAGAAATTGATGGACCGGGCCACTCCCGAGATCGCCGGGTAGAACCGGTTTCCATATTGCATGCCGGTTACTTCCTGCAGAACGATGCCCATTTTTTCTTCGTCGATCACATTCAGGGTAGCCGTCATGTATGCCTTGCTATCCTTGAAGAATGCAGATGCATAGACGCTCTTGATGGCTTCCGACAGTTTTTGGATCATCATTCTTTCATTGAACCTCAGGTTCGGGATCATGTAAGTGGAATAGATGCCGGCAAAAGGCTGGTAGTGGGAGTCTTCCAGGAGGCTGGAAGAGCGTATGGCGATGGGATTATTTACACACGAAATAAACGTGAACAGGTCCTCATGCAAACGGAACGGCAGCCGGGCCTTCACGAAATGCTGAAGGATCTCCTTGTCACTGTGGTCGGAAAGGGCGATATCATGGAGTTTATTTTCTTCCATGAATTCATCGAAGATATCGGTTCCCAGTACCACGGTCCGTGGAATGGAGATGATGACATCATCGAACTTATCCGTAAGCCGGTTACGTTTGATCAGGGAATCGAGGAATGCCAGCCCTCTTGCCTTTCCCCCGATCGACCCCTGCCCTATCCTGGCAAAAGAAAGATATTCGTCATATCGTTCGCGGTCGAATTCAGCAATGACACCCCGGGCCTTGTTGATCCTGAAAGCCGTGATAGAATCAAAGATGTAACGTTTCGCTTCATCCATATCACTGAATTCAGTCACCGAAACCTCTTTGAACATTTCGGCGATCGGGAATAAGGCACGTGCATTAAGCCATTTCGAGAAATGATTGCGCTGCATGTGATACATCAGGGAATCATCGGGTATTTCAAAGATCTTATCCTGTAAAGATTTCAGGTCGCCGGCCCGGGTGATCTCACGGCCGGTGTTGGGATCGATAAAAACGAAATCGCCGAAGGAGAAATTATCATGGATAAAATTCCGTAATTCAATCGAAAGGGTCTTGGATAATTTATTGATAAAACCAACGTGTAATTCCTTTGCAATGGATTCGTTCCCGGCTTCGGATGACTGCAGCAGGATGGGGATGAATTCATCCTCTTCCCTTACCTTCTTTACAAACTTGATCCCTGCAGCCTTGTCGGTTTCGCCCTCTTTCCTGAAACGGATATCGGAGATGATGCCGATCAGGTTGTTCTTGTATTTCCCGAACATCATTACCGCTTCTTCATAGCTGGTTGCCAGAATGATCTTCGGTCTCCCGCGCATCCTAACCATTTTCTGGTGCTCATTCAGGCCTTCGGTGATAAATCCTTTCGATTGCCGGTAGATGATCTTATAGATGTTTGGCAGGTAACTTGAATAGAACCGGATACTGTCTTCCACGAGCAGGATGACCTGTACCCCCTGCTGAACATCCTGATCGATATTCATCTTGTCCTCGATCAATTTGATAATGGCAAGAAGGATATCGGCATTGCCCAGCCAGCTGAAGACATAATCGATAGCGCTAAGGTTTTTTTCCCTTAGTTTGATATGAACCTCGCGTGAAAATGGCGTCAGCACTACGATCGGGATCTTCGGAAATTTATTTTTGATCCGGATGGCGAGGTCGAATGTATCAGTCTGATCGATGCTGAGCATGGAGATGACCAGTTCGATCCGCTTGTCTTCCAGCACTTCAAAGGCTTCCTCTTCCGAAGTCACCTTGATGAATTGGGGAGGATAACGCAGACTGAGGGAAACGTATTCCATGAAGATGGTTTCGTCGATACGGCCATCTTCCTCCAGCATGAATGCGTCATAATTCGATGAGATGAGCAGAATCTGGTAGATCCTGCGCTTCATTAAAAGGTTAAAGGAAGTATCGATGAAGTAATATTTCTTCGGATCGAGTGCATGCTGCTTGCTGGGCATTTTTTCCTTTTTTAATGAGCAAAAATACTATTTTTCCTGAACGATCAACTGATCTTTTTGTTCACCAAAGCCAGCAGTTCGGTTTCCAGTTTTTTTGCACCTTCTTCAATTCCGGTTCCTTTTTTCAGGATATCCTTCACGAACGTTTTATCCTTCAATCCCGCGGCATTCACCTTCACATTCAGGAATGCACCCATCACGGCTGAGCGTGCGCATAATGCACCTACGCCCGCATCCGTTACCGAATTCGGGTTGCCCGTTTCCACCATGGCTTTGATGACCTCCATCGACTCGTAGGCCTTCTGCATGGTCTTAAACGGAACTTCGATAGCATATTTTGTGGCTTCCTGTATGGCATCCGTCCGGGCAGCTTTCTCTTCCGGTGTTTCTTTCGGAAGCCCGAAAGCATCCATGATCCGGTTAAAGGAACGGGTATCTTCATCCACCAGGAAGAGTAATTCATCTTTCAGCTTCTGGCCTTTTTCCGCCCAGTTTGAAAATTCTTCCCAGCGTTCATCCCAACCTATTTTATGTGAAGAAAGGTTTGCAACCATGGTTGCCAACGACACCCCCAGTGCGCCTATATATGCAGAAATGGAGCCTCCCCCGGGTGCTGGCGATTCAGAAGCCGTTTCATTGGCAAATCCTTTGCAGGTAAGGTCAACCAGACTCTTCTTTGAAGGTTCTTCCAGAACATATTCGATGATCTTTTCCCTGGAATGAAAAGGCTTCAGGTCGTCGAGACCCAGCGATTTAACAGCGATCTTGACGATCTCTTCTTCCGATATCCCTGCGGAACGGTTTTGTTTTTTCAGGAAATATTTGCCTGCATCTATCATGGCCTGCAAAGGAATCAATCCCACAAGTTCCGAACCCGTTACCCGCATTCCCCTTTCCTGTGCACTTTTGCAGGCAGCTTCGAATGCCACATGCACCGGGGTGATGCTGATGTTGGTCAGGTTGATGGAAACCTGAGCAATGCCATATTCCTCGATGTACCAACCAATGGCCTTGCAGGCTTTCAGTGCGCCGGGGATCCAGGTCTCATTTCCTTGTTCATCTTTTTTAATTTTTCCTGTGATGGGATTGCCTTCGCGAACCGGACGTCCTTTATCACGGATATCAAATGCAACCGCATTTGCACGGCGGGTGGAAGTCGTATTCAGGTTCACATTATAGGCAACAAGAAAATCCCTTGCGCCGATGGCAATGGCGCCCGTGCGGGGATTGAATTTAGCGGGACCGAAATCCGGCTTCCAGTGAGGGTCTTCGAGTTTNNTCAAGTTCCTTTCCCACACGTTCAGCAAGCTTGCGGGCATATTTAGCCGTTTCTTTCATGCTGATGTTGGCAACCGGCACCAATGGGCATACGTCGGTTCCTCCAAAACGGGGATGTTCTCCCTTGTGCTTGCTCATGTCGATGATCGCCGAGGCTTTCCGGATCGCCCTGAAGGCGGCTTCAAGAACTGCATCAGGCGTTCCTACAAAAGTTACAACGGTACGGTTGGTGGCCTTCCCGGGATCGACATCTAATAATTTGACATCGTCAACTTTTTCGATCTCGTCGGTGATCTGTTTGATGATGGTCATATCCCTTCCTTCAGAAAAATTCGGGACACATTCAATGAGCTGGTTCATGGCAGGCAAATATTGGTTTGTATCAGATCTGCAAAATTAGAGAATTCCGGGAAAGATTACTATAGTTAACCAGCCTCTGTGTTTCTCTGTGACTTCTCAGTGGATCTCCGTGTAATTCCATGGCCCCGCTTAGGTTATTACACAGAGAATCACAGAGGATCCATAGAGAAACACAGAGAGAAATAACGGAGTATTGGTTAGTTGTTTAGTCACTTTGATATTTTTATGACATTATTTTTTTATGTTGAGATTGAATGAGTAAACGAGGTGACGAGTAAAGCCAAGACCATCTCATCAATTCATCACTTTGTCACTCACCTGAATTCTGAATTCCTGAATTAAACTTCAGCGATTATTTAATATATTTGCCGTATAACCAACCAATATCCGCAATATGAAAAAGATCTTCGTCCTCCTCCTCATCCCCGTGGCTCTCCTGCTGAGTCAATGTAAACAAACCACAACAACCATGGAACAAAAAGCCAGTGTTCAGTACATTTCAAAAACCAATGCCGACAGCATCATTGGTAAGCTGGTAAAAAAGAACGGTGAATCCAACAAAACCCTGATCGAAAAAGGAGTTCAGCAGGTGGCAACCCTCTGGACCGAAAAAGACGGAACTGCCAAAGACTTTGAAGACTTCTGCCTGAAGAATTATATTGCTTCCCCGGAGCTGAAAGAAAAAATGTTCCAGCGCATTTCCACCAATTTCGAAACCCTTTTCGGCTATTTTAACCGGATCAGCCTTGATCTGAAAAGGCCTATGGCACTGGATATGGGCGAAACCTATCCCATCGACGAGGTGTTCGCCGCGTATGAACCTACTGCACATTTCACAGACGATTTCTTCACCAACAAGATCGGGTTCATTACCGGGTTAAATTATCCCTTCTATACTTTACAGGAAAAAGGACAAATGGGTCCGAAGTGGAGCCGCCTCGAATGGGCTTATGCCAGGCTTGGCGACCAGTTCACCACCCGGGTGCCGGCGGACATCGTTCAGAAGGGTTCGGACGCCCTCTCGGCAGCTGAAAATTACATTTCAGCGTATAACATCTATGTCGGAAACCTGCTCGATGAAAAAGGAAAGACCCATTTCCCCAAAGATATGAAACTGCTTTCGCACTGGAACCTCAGGGATGAGATCAAAGCCAACTACAATAAGACTGAAGAAGGACTGACCAAACAGAAAATGATCTACCAGGTAATGCTGCGGATCATCGACCAGAGCATTCCCGACAGTGTAATCAACAACCCGGCATTTCAATGGAACCCAGTTACCAATAAGCTTTTTAAGGGAGGAAAAGAGGTTGCAGCCACCCCGGAACCCGACAAAAGGTATGAGGTCCTCCTGAACAACTTCAAAGCGATGAAAGCGGTGGATCAATATACCCCGATGTTTCCTACCTATATCCAGCGTTCGTTCGATGCAGGGATGGAGATCCCGATGGACCAGGTTGACAAGCTGTTTACCGAATTCTGNNNTAAAAATGGGATTCAAACCCGATAAAGCAAAAGAGATCGCTTCCCATATCACCGTTGACCCGGCAAGAGGATCCGGACATGCCTGGGGCTCACAGATGAAGGGCGACAAAAACCATCTCCGCACCCGCGTGGGTAAAAATGGCATGGATTACAAAGGATACAACATCGCTGTTCATGAGCTGGGGCACAACGTGGAACAAACCATCTCGCTTTATATGGTTGATAATTACCTGATGGCCGGCGTTCCCAATACTGCCTTTACCGAAGCTTTCGCCTTTACATTCCAGAAACATGACCTCGACCTCCTGGGTATAAAAGACAATGATCCGAACAAGGAATACCTTGCAACATTGGATAACTTCTGGATGGCCTACGAGATAATGGGCGTTTCGCTTGTGGATATGAAGGTCTGGACATGGATGTACGCCCACCCCGACGCAACACCCGCACAGCTGAAGGAAACGGTGATCAGCATGGCAAAGGAAGTCTGGAATAAATATTATGCAGATGTCCTCGGTGTGAAAGATTGCCCGATCCTGGCCATCTATTCGCACATGATCGACAGTCCGTTATATCTGCCGAATTACCCCGTGGGTCATCTCATCGACTTCCAGCTCGCCCAATGGTTTAAAGGAAAGAACTTTGCCGATGAAGCCATACGTATTTATTCCGCCGGTAAGCTGATCCCGCAAGAGTGGATGAAGCATGCCGTGGGCAGCGAGATCTCTATAAAGCCGATGATCGAGGCTACCGATGCAGCGATTAAAGTAGTTAAATAGTTTGCGAACTGGCGAGTTTGCGAGTTAATTGAAAATTATTTCGGTATTCGCTATTCGCTATTTCGCTACTTCTCTCTGTGTAACTCTGTGAACCCTCTGTGTGCCTCTGTGTAATTCCACCTCGGGACCGGATTGGAGTAACACAGACCTGCCTGCCGCAGGCAGGGGTTCACTGAGAAGAAACAGAGAACCACAGAGGGTTTGTTGCTTTTTTAAGTAACTTTGCTTATATTCGCTTCCTTCCTTTGAATTCCAGAAATTTCAATTCAGGGATTCATGATTTAAATGGTTTTTAGGGTAATGAAAAAGAACCTGTTTATATTTCTTATCTCTGCTTTATTTGCTTCATCGGCAAGCAGTCAATCCATCTCATTTTACAAGGAAAACATGGTGATGAAGCTGGATGCTTCTCACGTCACCGTTACCGGGGAATACAGCTTCAGGAACAATTATGCAACGGATGCCAACCAGACCGTATTCTTCCCGCTTCCTTTGACAACAGGTGAACTTAAACTGGATTCCATTTCCGTTTTTGATGAGTCGGAGCAAACCTATATCCGGCATATGAGGAAACTTCCTTCAGGATTGTTTTTCCAGCTGACTTGTCATAGCCAGGAACAGAAAAAGATCAGGATCTTCTACATCATGGATCATGACGGAAAAAACGTAAGGTACCTGGTGATGACGCATATACAATACTGGAAGAAGCCGATTCAACAGGGAACCTATACCTTGCTGGTGGAAGACCCGACTATCATTATCGATTCAACCTCCTACAAACCCAACGAGGTGCTTTCCGTAAACACAAAGACCACCTATACCTGGCGGAAGGTGAATTTCAATCCTGATAAAGAATTGGATATCTGGTTTCATCATAAATAGCGAAAT
>PLMO01000064.1 GCA_003142515.1 Bacteroidales bacterium | reverse complement strand
CCTTCGCCGATCTGCAAAAGGCGTTGATCACGGTAAAAGCGTTCGATATCGTAATCTTTCATCAACCCGTAACCTCCATGAATCTGAACAGCTTCATCGGCTACTTCCCTTGCAATCTCCGAGCAATACAACTTTGCCATGGCAGCTTCTTTTGCAAAAGGTTGATCGTTTGACCTCAGCCAGGCGCCTTTGTAAAGCAGGTTTCTTGCCAGTTCGATCTTGGTAGCCATATCTGCCAGTTTGAACGCAATGACCTGGAACTGGGCAATGGGTTTGCCAAATTGTTTCCGTGTCTTGGCATATTTCAGGGCCATTTCGAATGCGCCCTGGGCAAGCCCCAGTCCCATCGCGCCAATGGCAAGCCGGCCGCTGTCGAGAGTATTTAGCATGATCCGCGAACCTTCCCCACGGGCGCCAAGCAGGTTGGATTCGGGAACCCTGCAATCTTCGAAAAACAGTTGTGCCGTATCCGATGCTCTCCACATCATCTTCCCATGCATGGTAACACGCTTGAACCCCGGAGTATCGGCATCGACAAGGATCGTTGAGAATTCCTTCTGGCCATTCTCGTTCCTTGTCAAAACCTGGACGGTAGCACCCTTGTTGATGGATGAGGATCCGTTCGTGATAAAGGTTTTGGAGCCATTGATGATCCAGTAACCGTTGTCAAGGCGTGCAGAGGTCTTGGTGTTGCGCGAATCGCTGCCGGCTTCCGGTTCGGTAAGCCCGAATGCCCAGGTGGCTTCGCCGGTAGATAACATCGGAAGGTATTTTTTCTTCTGTTCTTCTGTACCGTAATACATGATCGGCCCTATCCCCAGTGAAATATGAGCTGCAAGCGTGGCCGCCTGTGAACTGTCGATCCTGGCAAGTTCTTCCACGGCTATCACATAGGCCAGCGTGTCCATATTGAGCCCGCCATACTCAATGGCAGTCCGTAGTCCGAATAAGCCCAGTTCTCCCATCCGTTTTGTCAGGGGAATGGAAAATTCGGCCTTCTCATCCAGCTCCTGCGCTACAGGTTTTATCTCGCGCTCTGCAAAATCCCGCACGGTCTTCCGGATCATTTCATGTTCTTCAGTGAGGTACATAAGTTTGGTTTAAGAATGTGATACTTATTTTTATTTATCTTTTGGGTCAGGAGAAAATGAAACCGGTTCCATAAATGTTGATGAAACTAACTTATAAGCATCATTCAAAGCATCAGGGTCAAGGTTTCCGGCCAACCCATGGCCGTCGGCAAATTCAACCAGGTTCTCGGTTTTGAGGTTTCCCAGCATCTCTTTCCCCGTCATAGGGCAACCTCCATATCCGTTGATAACCGAATCAAACCTCCTGCATCCGCTTTCATATGCAGCGAGGACATTCTCCGGCCAGTCTTTATTCGTAGTATGGAGATGAAGCCCGAATTCGATCGGGGGAAATTCCGGGATCAGCAGCGAGAAGACCTCTTTGATGAGTTGTTTGTCGATCTCAATGGCCACATTTGAAAGCGGAAGTACCCTGACCCCGATTTTCTTCAATACCTGGATTCCTTCCTGTAATATATCCGTACTCCAGGGATCTCCGTAAGGATTGCCAAAAGCCATGGAGACATAGATGACCAGTTGTTTCCCTGTTTTCTCACAAAGGTTTGCAATTTCACTGACGGTTTCCAGCGATTGTTCGGTGGTTGCATTCAGGTTCTTTTTAAGAAAGGTGGGAGAGATGGAATGCGGGTAAGAGATATGTGTGATTTCCTTCACTTCCGAGATGATCTCTGCCCCTTTTTTATTCACTACAAGCACCATCCGGTTTGACCGGGTTCCGGAAAAGTCGAGCTGGCGCAAAACCTCCATGGTATCCGCCATCTGGGGGATCAGTTTCCGGGAAACAATGCTTCCCACTTCGACGGTGTCAAATCCAATTTTTAACAATTGTTGGATGTACCGGACCTTTTTCTCTGTCGGAATGGTATAGTTTAGACTTTGCATTCCCTCCCGGGGCGATTCGATGATCTTCATTTTTATTTATTTCCGGTTATGGATTTTGGTATCCTTCCATTCCGTATGGATTCGGAACGGAGCCGTCTTCCAACGATCTTTTCCACCATGGTGCCGATCTCCAGTACCATATCTATATCCAGCCCGGTGTCAATGCCCATTTCATCCATCATCACCACCATATCTTCAGTTGAATTCAATCCTACAATATTAGGATCCTTGTAATAATAGCTTCCTGTTCCGGTCACCGGAACCCCGCTTACGAAGTTTGCAGGCTGTCCCCCGATTCCTCCCATGGTGGATTCATAGTTGGTCATCCCTGCCTGTAATGCTGCCAGTACATTGGCAAGTCCCCATCCCCGGGTGGTATGAAAATGGACAATCTGTTTTTCCGGTCTCGGGATGGCATCCAGGAGCATGGAATAATACCGGTAAACCCTGTCGGGAGATGCAGACCCGTCGTGATCGGCATGTTCCACATCGTTGGCCCCGATGGCAAACCAGCGCTTTGCAAATTCGATCGCTTTGGTCATCTCGGTAGGGCCTTCAATCGGGCAACCCCAGATGGTGCTGACCGTGCCGTTTACCTTTAGTCCGGCATCATGTGCCAGGGGGATATACTTTTCTGCCATTTTCCAGTACTCGTCCAGGCTGATTCCTGAATTTTTTCTATGATGGGATTCGCTGGTTGAAACCATCAGCAGGATCCGGTCGGGGCCAAATCCGTCTTTCTTTGCCTGGATCGCCCGTTCAATGGCCTTTTCCCGTATGGTAATCGCGGTGAGGGAGACCTTGTCCATCATATCGGCAATTTTTTTACTTGACCTGAGACTTTTCAGCACCGTATCGGCATCCCTGAACTGGGGCATTCCCTGCGGATTTCCCAGGTTTGTAACTTCAATGTGCCGGAATCCCGCCAGTATCAATTGCTCCGCAAGCCATACTTTCGCTTCCGTTGGGATAAAGGTTTCTTCATGCTGAAATCCATCCCTGACCGTAATATCTCCTATGGTCACTTTTTTCGGATAGTTCATATGTTATATTTTAGGCTTCTCCCAACTCTCCACCCCATTTGGTGATGGCTGGGGATGGGGTAATTAAATATTCATTTCCGGAATTTCTCCTTCCACAACCAGCGTTCCTTCTGTAGCAGCCCGGATTTCATCAACACTTACTCCCGGCGCTCTTTCCACCAATTTAAAGCCGGCTTCTGTGATATCCACTACTGCCAGGTCGGTAATGATTCTCCTGACACAATTCACACCGGTTAGCGGCAGGGTGCATTGCTTCAGTAGTTTTGATTTTCCGTCCTTATCCGTATGGGTAGTTGCAACGATGATGTTCTTTGCAGCAGCTACCAGGTCCATGGCGCCACCCATGCCTTTCACCAGTTTTCCCGGGATCTTCCAGCTGGCAATGTCTCCTTTCTCCGAGACTTCAAATGCGCCCAGCACCGTCAGGTCGATATGCCCTCCCCGGATCATGGCGAAACTGGCAGAGGAATCAAAAAAGGCGGCTCCCGGCATGGCCGTGATCGTTTGTTTTCCAGCATTGATCAGGTCGGGATCAACTTCATCAGGGCCCGGAGAAGGACCGATTCCCAGTAAGCCGTTTTCCGACTGGAGAATGACCTCCATGCCTTCCGGGATATAATTCGCAACAAGTGTGGGAATCCCGATCCCAAGGTTGACATAAAACCCGTCTTTTAACTCTTTTGCGATCCTTCGGGCAATTCCATCTTTATCNNTGGATCCTTATTACTCTATTGACGTGTCATTCTGAATTCAATTCGCTTCTCGTAATTCGTCCCCTGAAAGATCCGCTGAACATATATTCCCGGCGTATGAATGTGATTCGGGTCTAGCGTACCATAGGGAACAAGTTCTTCCACTTCTGCAATGGTGATCTTTCCTGCTGTGGCTATTGCCTGGTTAAAATTATTTGCTGTTTTATTGTAGATGAGGTTTCCGCGGGTGTCTCCATACTTTGCCTTTACGATAGCAAAATCGGCAGTAATTCCCAGTTCCATGAGGTGCATTTTTCCATTGAATTCTCGCACCTCTTTGTTCCCCTGGACTTCCGTTCCATACCCGGCCGGTACGTAGAATGCAGGGATACCGGCGCCTCCGGCACGGATCCTTTCTGCCAGCGTTCCCTGGGGGATCAGTTCCACTTCAAGTTCCCCGCTAAGCAATTGGCGCTCGAACTCTTTGTTCTCCCCGACATACGAAGCTATCATCAATTTCATCTGATGCTTGGCCAAGAGAACACCCAGCCCGAAGTCATCCACGCCTGCGTTGTTTGAGATACAGGTCAAACCCTTGATGTTCGTAGCAGCCAATGCTTTGAGACAGTTTTCCGGGATTCCGCACAGGCCGAATCCCCCGAACAGCACTGTCATATTATCCGTGATTCCGCGGATGGCTTCATTCGCATCTTTTACAACCTTATTCATATATGATCATTTATTTTTTATCTCAATCTTCATTTTTTTTAAGGAGGATCAATGCTTTGCCCGGATCAATACGGTCGTTAAGGACTATATTGATCCGTTCAACAATGCCATCTGAAGGAGAAATGATGGAGTTTTCCATTTTCATGGCTTCGATGATGAAGAGCACATCCCCTTTGTTTACCTTCTCTCCTGCATTCACAAATAGCTTAATGACTTTCCCCGGCATGGGTGAATAAACTTCATTGTTGTGATCGGAAGATTCAAACCGTACGGGCGACACTGATCCAGGAAGAAAATCCTGCCGCTGCATTTCGAAAATATGCCCTTCGAAACTGACAGATCCCATACCTTTTGTATCTTCCGAGACATATACCTGATAATTGATTCCGTTAAGAGAGAAAGTCAACGTAGATGTTTCTTCATGCACTTTTTCGATCGGAAAAATCTCATCACCGATAACAAACTTATACCTTGGATCTTGAGAAAGAGCAATCACGACCGTATGCTCCTGCTCCCCTGATTTTATCCTGATCTTCATCTGTTCTCTCCAATATCCTATCACGTTCCAAATGCAGGCCGGATTACCATCCACGGTTGCTCTATTGTTCCTGATTCCAAGGCCGAAAAGCAGGTAACCGATCAGCGGCAGATGAACCGGAATCCGGTTACGATCCTTGAGGATCTCAGTGATAAGTTCAGGGGTGTGTTCGTCGCAAAATTTTGTGGAAATGGAATTTGTGATGAATGCCCGACTGGCAAGTAGCCTGGAAAGATAGGGGATATTTGTCCGGATCCCATGGATTACATACTCATGTAAAGCTGCTGTCATCCGTTTTCGCGCTTCTTCCCGGTCGTTTCCCCAGGAAACCAATTTGCAGATCATCGGGTCATAGGAGCTGGTAATCTCGGTATCTGCAGTGATTCCTTTATCGATACGGATATGATCCATGACCGGTTCCCTGTACAAGGTCATTTTTCCGGGGGATGGCCTGAAATCATGTTCCGGATCTTCAGCATATATCCTGCATTCAATGGCATGGCCGGTCTGCCTGAGTGTTTCCTGCCTCAGTCGCAGGGAATGTCCTTCTGCAATAAGGATCTGCTCTTCCACCAGGTCAGTGCGGGTCACCATTTCCGTTACCGGATGTTCCACCTGGATACGGGTATTCATCTCCAGGAAATAAAAGTTCAACTCCTTGTCAACCAGGAATTCGATGGTACCCGCATTGGTATATCCGATCTTTTTCCCTATCCTCACTGCTGCTGCTCCCATCTTTTCCCGCACTTCTGGTGTAAGGGTAGGAGAGGGCGACTCTTCGATGATCTTCTGGTACCGCCGCTGGATCGAACATTCCCGTTCAAAGAGGTGGATTACATTTCCATAGTTATCTCCGAGGATCTGAAATTCAATGTGACGGGGTTCATC
>PLMO01000042.1 GCA_003142515.1 Bacteroidales bacterium | reverse complement strand
TATGAAGCTCAAATTATTTCCTATTTGAAGCTAACCAATAAAAAACTTGGATTCCTAATCAATTTTAATGTTCCGGTGTTAAAAGATGGTTTTAAAAGATATGTCAACAATTTTTAATCTCTGCGTCTTTGCGCCTCTGCGGTAAAAGTCTTTATTTCTTCAGCACCTCAAAAAAAGATTCAGGCTGAATAATGGCAGAAAATGAGTAATGAATAATTACACAATTAACGAATTATAGAATTACTCATTACTCATTAAAAAGAACAGGTTAAGTTACCCTTTCACAGCGAAATACTCCTCCAGCACCCTGAATGTATCCGGATTCGTTACCAGGTCATGGACCATGATCCCTTCGTGAAGAATCACAATCCGGTTGCAGACTTCCGTAATATGATTCAGATCGTGACTTGAGATCAACATAGTAATTTCTTTTTCCTTCTGCCAAGATTTTAAAATCGATTTAAGACGAATCTGTGTACTCGGGTCCAGGTTGTTAAAAGGTTCATCCAATACCAGGATTTCCGGTTTTGGCATCAATGCTGCGGCGATCCCTATTTTCTGGCGGTTCCCGCTGGATAAATTCCTGATAAGCTTTCGTTTACCCAGGATTTCGTTATTGAAGAAGTCTTCAAATTCCTGATAAAATGCTTCCAGGTCGCCTGCTGTTAGCCTGTAAACATCTGCTACAAAACGAAAATACTCTTCCGGTGTCAAAAAATCTATCAGGAAATTATCATCAAGAAACGATCCTGTGTAATGTTTCCAGATTTCTGTACTTGCAACATTGTTGTTCTTTGAAAGTACAGTCCCGGTATTCGGCCTGATCAGGTCCAGCACACAACGGAACATCGTGGTTTTTCCTGCCCCGTTGTTGCCCACTAACCCGAAACTCTCTCCTTTATCGATCTTTAGTTCCGGAATATTCAAAACAGTTTGCTTTCCATAGATTTTCGTAAGGTTTCTAATCTCTATCATCAGTATTTTAGTTTAATAGGTCACCCCCAATTTTTTAACTTTATAACTTTATGACTTTATAACTTTATAAACTTATGTTATTTTTCTCTGAAACTTGCTGCCATAATGTATTTCCGTCGAAAAAAACTTTTCGTGATCTGACGGATGAGGAACCTGGTGAAGAACAACCCGATAATTCCCAGGAATCCGGTAAATGCAATTCCGGTATTTGGGTGTCCCGACATCCTGAAAGGAAGATAAACCAGTAAAGGCAGAATAAATGTCGGGATCAGGGCCAGCCAGTTCATAGCCCCGAAACCCTGGTAATTGAATGCCCCTCCCCTGCTGAGATCGATCCTTTTTTTGTTAAAGGTGGCAAAGTACAGTAATACGAATGAGAGTACGCCGATGTTGTAAAGATACATGGCGGCATTGATCAACAGGATCTTAAATCCATAAAAAACGTAAGGGATTGTAAGGATAAAACAGAGGGTGCTGATCAGCACGGCAATATAGAATTTTACGAGGATGTATTGGTTAAAGTCGATGTTTTTGGTAAGCAGGCCATCGAAATAGCAGCTTTCATAACCAAAGGCATAATTTGCATAATTCAGCATCATTCCACCGGTCATGAATATGCCCACAAACAATAATACCACGTCCTGGTATTGATTATGGTTCTGCGGATAGAAGTACATGCCGTAAAGAAGGAAAACCGGCGCCATGTAAAGGATCGTTTTGGTTCGCTTGTTCCTGAGATAAAGTTTAAACTCGAGTGAGATTATGCTTCCGGTAAGTCCCATCGATTTCAGGAACCGGCTTTCTGCCTGATCATGGATCTCCTTAACTTTTTTCTTCTGCATTTCATCCGGGAACAAATGCTTCGAAAGGAATTGGTAGTGAAGCCGGTAAGTGAAAATCATCCATCCAACAAGTAAAAGTGTTAGCAAAGGGTGATGGGTAAAATAACCGAAAATATCTGAAGAAATGCTTGATAGTGAAATAAGGTTTGCACGGTCAAGAATAACCAATAAAATTAACACAAGGCCAAACGCCCCCACCACGGCCGGTTTCGTTCCAAGAAGCCGTTTCAGGTATGTAACCAGGAAATTGTTCGATAGTATTAATACGATCAATGTACTGATCCACAGGGATGCAATCAGCCCTCCTTCATGCGGGATTACAATTGTAAACGTAACCGGAACGAGGATAAACAGTGGCAGGAAACTAAATATATCAAACAACGTCCGGCCGATCATGTACCGGATGATCGTTCCTTTTCGTATGGGTAAATGAAGGAACGATTCGATGGTCAGCACAGGTAACGACTGCATCAGGAAACGGATGAGAAGATCGCCCAGGAAGTAGTAAATAAGAATCCCATTAAATAAACGGAAATGGTCCTGGTGCGGGAGCAGCTCATTCATGATCTGATTGACAAGCAAACCCAACATCAGGAGGTAACCAGCGAAGAGTAGCAGAAAAAAACCGATCACCAGATTAAGTGCCAGGTTCTTCTGCCACATTGGCGAACGGGTTGCCGTTTTAATCTGCAGCAATAGAAATCTGATAAACATGGAATTTTTGAATATGAGACAAACTGTAGGTTTCGATATAATCCAGAATCATCTTACTTTACAGGAAATAAGATATCCGTTTCGACTTTCATCGGGTCTTTCTCCGTCATAGGATCGGTCACATAGATCTCCCAGGGTCCGCCGATGGTCACTTTTCCGCCTTCCTTACAATACTGATGGAGAGCATTATATGTTGGACCTGTTTTTTCGTACGGACCGAAATAGTATGCTACGACTGCATTTCCGGCAGGGATCTTTTCAACCCGAACGCGTCCCTTGCCCTTTTCTGCTTTCTCGACAGGAATTCCCATGTCCATGACAGAAAACATGGTAACGGTATCATATTTAAGATAGATGGCAAAAGGATGTCCCTTGAATTGAAGTTTGTTGACTTTAATAAATTGCATAATCTCTCCGTATCCTTTTCCAAGGACTTGTGCATAGGTTTTGGGGCCGGCACTATCCCTGATGATCAATACCGTCTGCTCCGGCATCAGTTTCTCTTCAATCTTTGGCCATCCGTTCCGCTCTTCCACCACTTTTTTCAGTTTAGCCAGACCTTTATCAAACTCCGGTATCATCATTTTTCCCATGAAAAGGCCCATATAACGGGAGATCGGGTTATATCCCAGGTTTCCATCATCGGTCCAGGAGACCTTGGCTGAGTCGCCCTTCGTTTCAATGATCACCTTGCCTTTGGATTTGTATTTTCCTTTCTGGAAGGACAGGTCGTATCCCACCAGTTCACCGGGGACAAGCTGGGTAAGCGTCATTTGTCCGTTCCCGATAATCTTGCCATCCCATTTCCTCATGGTGCCAACCTGCCCATCGGGACCAACTAGCTCAAATACAGCTGTTGAATCTATCTTTTTTGTCCAGGGAGTCCATATATCCCATTTGTTCAGATTACTGGTGAGATTATAGATAAGAGCCTTATCTCCTTTTATCACCGTGCTTCTTTCCACGTGATAGGTCATTGGCAGGAACAAAGCTATGATAACCAGGAGCATAATAATGATAATGATAGCAAGAAAAATCTTCTTTAATGTTTTCATAGCTGGATTTTTTTTTACAAATATATTGTAAAAATCATCAAAATAAAATAGAAATAATATAGCTATATCCAGCAGAAATTTTATGACGTATTTTCCTGGGCTTTTGCTCCACGGTTTTTTCAGAAATGTTTTCTTCCTTTATAGATAACCGGTTATAAGGATCGTATTTCCTCGCAAAATATTCGATCCGTTTCTGCATTACTGAATAATAATCCAATTCTGCCATACTTAATATTATTAAGCGAAAAAAAATTTGGTTATATGTTTAATTAAGTAAAATATTTTGTTCCCTGACAAAAATATAGTAATAATACACTTATAACAAGAAAATTAAATGAAATTTTATACTTAATCTTCCAGTGAAAAATGAGCCTAAATGAAAACTTAATATTGTTAAGAAAATAATTAAGCTAAAATTTGCTTAAGTTGAAAATTAAGCTTATCTTTGTATCCGATTCAGTCCCATGGATGTTAACAAACTCTTAGAATGCCCGTCATCTGAACCTTACAGAAGATCTGGATCAAACAGCGTTAATTCCTTATCATATGAAAAGAGTGTTTTCTTTCTCTGAAAAACCGGTTCTTTTCATCCTCCAATTATTGCCATCTCTTCTCCCTGGCATCGAAAAGGTGATTGCTGTATATTATTCCCCTGATTCTGCAAGTATTGCTTCTGAACTGATCCGGAAGGAAAACGGAGAATATATGCAGGAGTCCTTCCAGGTATCGGATTCGCCCTCCATTTTCAGCCGGTTACGATCTGACAATGTTCCCTATTCCTGGTTAAGAAAGGAAGATCTACCCTTTGAAATAAAGTCTAAAGAAAAAGTTCAACTGGAGATATTCAATGAATTAAATAACAGTATTTTATTAATTAGAATCCAAAACTTGTTCGATACAAAAAATGACCTCTTTTTTATCTATTTCAACCAGGACCTGAGTAATTTCGGAACCATCAATCCGAACAAGATACTTTCGACCGAAAACAAGACGATCATTGGCCATATCCTGAGAAACTCAATTCTTACATTCATTCAAAATAACCGGAGCGATAAAGATCTGTTCGCAACGATAAATGAGAATACCCGGGCCATGATAAAAGAAAGGAATATCCTGCGGGATGAACTGGAGATCACACGGGAGAAATACAAAGAAGGCCTGATCCGGTTGAGCAACAGCTATCTTACCGATTTAACCAAAAGCAATGGTGTCATATACAGGCTCTCTGAAGGTGCAATGAAAAAGATCAGAGAGTATACCGGAGATATCGGCAACCTGAAACCGGTCATCGCCCAGGCCGTCCGTTATGCCGAAACCATGAACCTGGAAGGAACCACAGGTGATGTTCTGATTGCTGATATTCATCTTGTTATGGATGGTAAGAAAGAACCCCGTCAAAGAGAAACTATTTCCGGGCCTGTCGGGGAGGTTCCGGTTAAATACAATAAAACTTTTTTGCTGCTGGATAAACTGGAAAATGCTGCCTTGCATGTGAAATCAAAGAATATGCTCTTGACAGGCGCCAATATCGGCCATGAGTTCCCCACTCCGGTCACCCCTCCTGCCATCACGGATGCATTAAAAAAACACAAGCAGAAGATCCTTTTCCTTTTCCGTGAATATCCTGACCGCTGGGAGATCATCCGGACCGAATTCAGGCCTGTGCAAAACATCCTGAACGCCAAACCATTCCGTGAGCAGCTTTCTGCTTAATTCATCCGGTTCTTCACTTTTTCTTCATGTTTTTCAAATCTTATTACCTTTGCGCCTTTCTCCTAAAGAGACAGACATGATAATCGCAATCACAGGTGCAAACGGGCACGTAGGTGTAAATTTATGCAAGGAACTGATAGACCTTGGGCATGAGGTGCGGGCGCTGGTGCACAAAAACACCAAAGGGCTTGAAAAGCTGGATGTTAAAATTTTCAAGGGTGACCTGCTCAATAAGGCATCGCTCATACCTTTCCTGGAAGGAGCGGAGATCGTCTTCCACTTGGCTGCTAAAATCTCAATCACCGGGGATTCCCACGGGTCCGTGCGTGCGATCAATACCGAAGGAACCCGGTTTATGATCGAACTCTCAAAGGAACTTGGCATCAGACGGTTCATTCATTTCAGTTCGATCCATGCTTTCCGCCAGGAACCGCATGACCAGGTTCTTGATGAAACAAGGCCACTGGTCGAAGAAAAAGCTTTTGCTTATGACCGGTCAAAAGCAGATGGCGAACGGATCGTAATGAATGCCGCAAAAGATGGACTAGACGCCTTCGTGCTGAGTCCTACCGCAATCGTGGGACCTATGGATTATGAGCCATCGCTCATGGGAAAAGCGCTCCTTCAACTCTATCACCACCAGATACCGGCACTTGTTCCCGGCGGGTACAACTGGGTGGATGTAAGGGATATTGTTCAGGCTGCTGTCCAATCGATCGAAAAGGGAAGAAAAGGCGAAAAGTACCTGCTGGCCGGGCATTGGCACAGCTTACCCGAAGTTGCCCGGTTCATTGAAAAACATACGGGCAAAAAGGTTGTCCGGACGGTGATGCCGTTCTGGCTTGCCTGGATAGGTCTTCCGTTTATCACATTATATAGCAGAATCAGCAGGAGAACACCTTTATATACATGCGAGTCCCTGGCAATCATTATCAAAGGCAGCAAGCAAATCAGCCATGAGAAGGCTTCACGGGAACTGGGTTTCAGACCGAGAAGTATGGATGAGACCGTGCAGGATATAATGAACTGGTTCGACATGAATGGATATCTTAACTAATACTAAAAAGAATGATCAGTTCAACTAACTTTTATTTACTTGTTTATATATGGATTGCCATTGCTATCCTGATATTTCCCCTGGTATTGAAGATTGTAGCGCCTTATGGCCGGCATACCACCACTTCATGGGGACCATTGATCAATAATAAAGCCGGATGGATCATCATGGAATCTCCTGCATTGTTCTTTTTTGCAGGTTTTTTCCTTTTCGGAACGAACCACCACAACCTGCTTTCATGGATATTCTTCTCTTTCTGGATGATCCATTACATGAACCGCACATTGATCTTTCCTTTCCGGTTACATACAAAAGGAAAAAAAATGCCGGTCACCATTGTGCTCATGGCTATCTGTTTTAACCTTATGAACGGTTACATCAACGGGTATTACTTAGGATCACTATCGGAACAATATACTTTATCATGGTTATATGATCCCCGTTTTATCGCAGGGTTCCTGATGTTCTGTTCAGGTTTGGCCATCAANNTTATAAAATTCCATACGGAGGCTTCTTCCGTTATATCTCCTGCCCGAATCATTTCAGTGAGATTATTGAATGGAGCGGGTTTGCATTGATGACCTGGAGTTTACCAGGACTTGCCTTTGCTATTTGGACCCTTGTTAACCTGATGCCCAGGGCATTACATCATCATAAATGGTATCAGGCGACATTCCCGGAATATCCCGCCGACCGGAAAGCCCTGATTCCTTTTATTCTTTAGTTGTATTAATTTAATTATTTCTTATATTTGCAATACGCATGATTATTGTGAATATTGATGTTTAATTCTTAAATTTTATCAATATGAAAAAATTAACCTATTTTTTTCTTTTGATTATCCTTGGTGGTGCGACATTTATTATGTCGTGCAGTAAATCCAGTTCGACTTCTGTAAAAGGTCCTACCATTCATTTCATTGCCGGCGCTGGTTATACTTCCTCAGATCAAACTGTACAAATCTCTACCCCTTTGTTATTTGGCATCTCTGCCACTGCAGGTGACGGGAAACTTAACCGTTTCCTTGTAAAGCGCACCTTTCAAGGAAAAATCACCACAGCGAAAGATTCTTCCTTCAGTGCAACAAGTTTTAACTATGACCTTCATACGGTTGCAATGGGAAATGACGGAACGGAGACTTGGGTATTCACGATTTTTGACAATAACGGCGGCTCCGCCGCAGTCACGTTAACGATCACTACGACACTTCCTACTTCTGCCGAAACCTTCTTTTCCAATTCCAAGAATATACTTGCTTGTCGCTCAAACCAAATAAAAAAGCCTCCCATCCGGAGGTTTTTTTTATGCTTGTTAAACAGGTGAAATAAAAACGAAATGGGGACCTTATCTATTCGAAAAGATCCCCATCCGACATTCCGGTAACCGTAGTCACCGGAAGCGTCAAGCTACCGTTATTGTGGCTGGTTTACTTAGTCAGGGTCTCCCCCATCCTTTCTTCCCGGTTACCGTTTCTCAGAATCCTTGCGGTTTCTTCCTTCAGGTTCCCCCTTTCTGAAATTACTCCTGGTCTCAGCTTACTCTTGCGGAATCTGCTTCCTCCAGGCCGGATCCGCGAGTGCTGTCCCCCTTGCGGGTTCCTGCTTTCACTTTTCCTTTTCCCAGAACGGGCCTTTTATCTTTTACTTGATAGATCAAATATACTATCCCCTCAACAGGAAAAGCAATTTTTCAGGCAGAGTATTATAAACAATTTATAAACCCAAGTTATTAACAAATTGTTAATAACTTTAAATTGCATGTTCTATTACTATTTATTGGGATTTTTGAAAAAAAAAGAGGAAGTATGGACAGATACTAACAAAGAAGGTCATTCTACTGCAACCGTCAATCTGCGTATGGTCAGTTCTTCCGACATGTCTTTCAGTTCCTTGTAGCTTCCTGATTTAACTGCACACTTGCCTTTATAGTGGGCAACCAGGGCGCATTGTTCTGCCTGTTCGAAGTCATGGCCACATACTATCACCAGCGATTCAATGACAAAATCAAAGGTATTGATGTCATCATTATAAAGAATCAGATGGTTGTAAGTATTGAGGAGATCCGCACTTTTGTCAGCTGGTTTTGTTTTATGTCTGACCATAAATTCCTGGAAGTTTTTGACAATAATACAGATTTTTACCATTCGCAAATCGTAATTTTGTAAATATATTAACATCTGATTAACCCGAATGACTTTCACTGAATTCATCAATAGACTGACGCGCGAACTTGCTCTACCTTTACCCGGGATGCAGGTTCAATTGCGGATGACATCCAACCGGAGGGTTAGGGAAATGATGGAGTTCAGGCAGTCAGAACAGGCCATAAAAAGCAGTGTGTTAGTTCTTCTTTTTCCAGGAAGGGAAAATGCCCAACCTACCTTTGTGGTCACGCTTCGTCCAACTTATGAAGGTATTCATAGCGGACAGATCAGTTTGCCGGGAGGACGATTTGAATTAACGGATGAAAACCTTATGCAGACCGCCTTACGTGAAACCGATGAAGAGATCGGGATGGATCCGGCGGAGGTAACCATTATCGGGCAACTAACCGAATTGTATATCCCTCCAAGTAATTACCTGGTTCAGCCATTCGTAGGGTTTACCAGTGGATCTCCTGTATTCAATCCTCAACCGAAGGAGGTAGAACAGATCATTGAGATCCCGGTGAGACAATTATTGGATGAAAAAAACGTAAGGGAGAAAGAAATTTCCGTAGCAGGTATTCAATTCTCCGCTCCTTCCTTTGTCATCGATAGAACGACGATTTGGGGTGCAACGGCAATGATCCTTAATGAATTTAAGGAGATCTTACGGAAAACAGGATTATGAATCCAGGAGAATGATCTCGTCGGTGATCTCACACGAATTCTTCAGCATTGCAGAAACCGCACAGTAGTGGTCCCTTGAAAGCCTGATGGACCGGTTCACCTTGATCCTGATTTCCTCATTATCTTTAAAACCGGGACCTGTAACCAAATAAACCAGATGAATTTTCTGGTAATATTTTGGAAATTCTTCTGTAACTTCCCCGGTGACACTGATCCTGAATGCTGTGAATTTTACCTGTTTTTTACCAAGGATGGAAACAACATCCATCCCGGTGCAGGCTGCAAGCGCTGAAAGTATGACAGGTTTAGGCCGGGGCCCATGTTGTGTCCCTCCAAATTGTTCCCCTGCATCAAAATGGATCTGGTAATCATCGATTATAGAATCAAACGCCATATTACCGATCCAATCGGTATGAATGATCTCNNGGGATCCTGCCGGCAGGAAATGTATTTAGCAATGAACCTGTAATCTGGTCATATTGATATACAACTCCGTTTTGGACATAATCCTTCGCATCCGAAACAAAGATGTTCCCATTCGTTGGCTGGATACCTAAACCATAGAAAAGATGATCGTTAGCCGGGATAAAAGGGGAAGAGGGTAATGTTGTTGAAGAGACCGGCATCTGGTAGACGCCATTGTTCAGGAAATACAAGGTATCCCTTTGTGCATTGATACAAAGCCTGGAAGGTATAGTATTTGAATTGGGGAAGCTTAATGTTTTATCTACAGCTCGCAAGGATGGATCTATCCGTATAAGTGTCGGAGTTTCAAAATGATCGTAGCCACCGGTACAGAGTACCCATATTTTTTCTTTCTTATCCATCACAATACCTAAGGGTTCCTTGCCGGTTTTAATGCTATCCACGATCTGGTCCGACTTAATGTCAATGACCAGGATCTTTGCATCTCGTTGTGCACTTGCTTGATTCTCAATGCCGATACAAGAAACGAACAGGTAATTATTAAACAGGATGAGTGATTCTGTCCAACCTGCTGTAGAGATGGATTTTTTGATGCTAAGAGTAGGCAGGTCGATGACGGTTATATTATTTTGCATATTGGTCACATATGCTTTTGTCGAATCGACAATAGCCATAAAACGAGGTGAATTGAAACCGGTAATGGATTTGACCGAGGTGAAATCCTTCAGGGAAACGACCTCGATTTTATTTGAATTGTTCACGATGATAAAACCCTTGCCATTAAAGGCTTGCATGCTTTCTGCCACATCCCCGAGACTGCGGTCATTATGCGTCTTAAAGACGTCCTGTTCAACACTATCTTTTTGATTGATGAATGTGATGGAAGCATTTCCCCAGTCGAAGTTTCCTTCATTTACAACAAAAATCCCATTCTGATAGGAATTGTTTACCGGGGGTGGACTTACTGTAGTATCTTCACGTATCGGACTCTTACTACATGAAAGTACTGCAGTTATAAGAAGAAAAGAAGAGATTAATTTCGAAAAGGTAAAAATGTTGTTTTTGTTCAATATCACCTGGTAAATGTTTAAGAAAGCAAGAATACCCTATCTGCTTTTACTTTCTGAAATTAAATTTCACGGTCAACATATAATTACGGCCAGGCATAGGCCTGTTCACAATTGACTGGTAATCGAGATCAAACAAATTATTCAAATGCAACTGTAAAGATAGTATAATTTTTTTTAAATGAAAATTTTTTCCCAAAATAATATTAGAAAGATAATAACCGGGCATGTAGGAGATGTTATCTGTACTGGTAAACCGTTCACTGATATAGGAAAAAACATAGGAACCGTAAAATCCGCTTCTATTGATGGTGAGGGTTGAATTCAATGTATGTTCAGGGGTGTAGATCAGTTGTTTCCCTTTTGAATCATCTTCTGCAGAAGTAATTTTCTCATTGGTCGACCGACAATAGTTATAGGTATTGTTGAAAGAAAACCTGAACCGGTTTAAACTCCACGCCAGGTTGAGGCCGGTTTCCAGTCCCCGGGCATGAACTTCACTGATATTCGCCGGTGTAAAGTTTCCCGAAGAATCAGGTTGCCACAGGATGAGGTTGATCATTCTTGAATAGTACCCGGTCAGTTCCGTTTCTAAAAAAAAACTGTCATCTTTATTCCGGAAGTTATATACCATTCCCCCTTCTACGGCATAATCGGTTTCAGGTTTCAGGTCTGGGTTTCCGTAACGTTCAAAATAAAGATCATTTAAGGTCGGAAACCGGTAGTTCCGACAGAGGTTGGCCGAAATTGTCAGGTTAATTTTATTGAAAGGCTTGTATTCCATTCCCAATGCAGGAACAAAAGGGAGAAATTTCCCGTCAATCATATCCTGTCGCAATACCAGGGAAAATTGAAGGAACTTTTTCAGATCATAATTGAATTCGGAAAATGCTCCCAGTGTTTTCCTTGTTTTTATACCATTGTAAGAATCCGAGATAATCCAGTCGGAATTGAAGTCAATCCCGGGTTTTATGATGAAATTCTTTATCCCTGTATAGACAAGCCTTACCTGGTTTGCCCATGAATAGGAATGGTGATTCCATGATTGATCTTCGAGCGTGTATCGCATAAACTGATCAACGAGTGACGACCTGACGGTAAGAAAATATTTTTCGCTTGATCTTCTCCATTCAATCAAACTTCGGAGGGCCTGGTCTTTTTGATCTTCCTTATGCACATTGGATGTATTGGTCGTAATTGGAGGTATCTGGTGATTGTTATCACTGTACCAGATCCGGGTTGTCAGAATATCCTTCTTTGATAGCCGGAAAAAGGCTTCCTGGGTGATTCCTCCGAGCACATACACGCCATTGACCAGTTTTTCCTTTGTTTTTGTCTGGTCGTTATTGTAAGGAAAGTTATTCAATGCATTGGAATAATTAAACTTCGTGACCGATTGGACATTATTGTTTCCCAATGCCAGGCTGGCGTTGGTTGTATAGTTGTTGAAACTTGCGAAGGTTTGTGCCAGCATTAAATCGATACGATTATTCCAATCAGGATTGCTGACGAGGTTGATGATGCCGCCAAAGGCACCACTTGTTTTTGCCACTGTAGCAGCCCCATAAAGTATTTCAAGGCTTTCAAACTGGGAAACCGGAACCTGGGCAAGGTCCATCTGTCCCAGCATGGGCGAGTCGATATTGATCCCGTTCCATTCAACCTGGGTATGATTAGCCGAGGTGCCCCGAAAAGAAGGAGTTGACAAACTTCCGTTTCCGTAAGATTTCACAAAGATTGTTGAATATTGCGAAAGAATGGTCGAAAGGTCGGCACTCAGGTACTGAACCAGGATATTGGAATCGATACGAACTTTTTTAAAGCCCTCGTTACGCAAGGCAAAACTTCCTGTGACCTCAACCTGGGAAAGATGTATTGTGTCCTTCAGATTCTGGGAGAAAAGGAAGCAGCTCTGAAAACTTAAAAACAGTAAAAAAACGACCCTGGTATGTGTAGTGTTTCTTGCCAAATATGTAATTTGAATTCCTAAAACCGGTCAGCGCCTGATTATCTTTCTTACTTCCCTATTGCCATTTTCCAAAGTAAAGGTACAAAAATAGATCCCGGCATTAAGAAAACCTAAATCGATCGTTGAATTGTTTTTTACCTTTTCCTTATCCCAGACCAATTTCCCCGACACATCGTGTATCACCATATCAAATTCGGACCCGGTTAAAATATTGACAGTAACATGATCAGTCACCGGATTTGGAAACAGAAATACAGACTGATCTTCCGTTGAATATGTAAAATGGAGAACCCCCACTGCGTCGAGGTCGAATCCACAGGTGTTAAAAGGTGTCGGCCAGGGATCATTTATAATATTTCCCTTCGAGTCATATCTTGCAAAGGCCGGCTGGATGCAGCCCACAACATCAATAATTTTTATATGTGTGATTCTGTTGATATCCAGGCCGGGGGTTCCGGCAAGAACTTCAAGATCAAATGGAGTTCCATACAGCACCCGGTACTTCCCTGCCAGGTTATCGATTTTCGTTGCATCCAGTGTACCAAATGCAGGAACCTGTTTAGTTGTTTGTGTATTGGAGACAGAAGGAAACCGAAAAAAATTGACACCATCGGAACTGACTTCCACAAAAGCGAGTTCAAGGAAGAAATCGTTGAGTCCATTTTCGAAGACTGCAAAATCATAACCCGGTCCGTTTGTTACCGGATTGTCAAAGGTAACGACAGCATATCCCCCATCGCCAAGGCTTACCGGTGCATCATCAGCTTTCCCCAGGGCTGATCCTTCGGCACCATAATTGGCTTTATTGTCGCCGAGATAGGTAAAACTGGTGTCGGAAATATTGATATAGCCTCTCTGGACTTTACATCCTGTAGCCCACCCAACGAATACCGAACTATCTTTAAAGATTGCAGTTGATCCCGGCTGACCGGCGGGCGGTGGAAACTGTGCCTTGCAAGAAATTGAAAAACAGAGAAATAACGCCCCGATGCAAAAGGCAGATTTTATGATGATTTTCATCTGTTGCGAAAAAACAATCTGCGGAAACTTTCCCGAATAAATAATGAATCCTGCTATCTCTTGATAAACTTCCTGACCTTAGTTACCTGGTCGGTCGTGATAGAGATCAGGTAAACGCCGGAGGGATAATCCGAAACACTGATCCTGATGTTATTCTCACCTTTTTGAACAGACTTCGTATCGATTATCCGGCCTGTCAGGTCAAGAATTTTAATTTCTTTCAGTGTTGCAGTGGAGTTCAGGTTGATGCCGATGAAATCATTGACCGGATTCGGATAGACCGAGAGGGCATCCTGTACTGATCTTTGATTGGCTATCCCGGTCGGAGATCTGAAATCGATGGCACATGCATCAGCGTTAAGCCCTGTTGCATAGGAAGTCAGGGAATCCCCTGTCAGTGAAAACACCACACCAACGCCATATGAATTGCGGTTCCCCCAGTTTGTATAAAATTTATTGTTGATATAATCCAGGGCAGCCGAATAAATTTCAACATTGTGGATCATTCCTAAATAATTAAGGATTGAGGAATCAACGATGGTTTGTGTATCGAGGTTGTAAGATCCGATATCATAGTTCATTCCAAGATAAAGCAGGTTTCCATCGATACCAATTCCTGCGCCTATATTTACAGCCATCGTGTTGGTCACAAAATTGTCTGTTGCAGGGTCGAATTGAGTTATACTTCCAGTGTGTCCACCTCCAAAGGGAGTTTTGTCAATACAATAGATATATCCGCCATATGAATAAACATTATAGATGCCGATGGCAGATGTACCAAAATTGACAATGGTGTCCAGCGTCCAGTTGGATGTATTGATGATGGCCAGGCGTCCATCGACTCCCGCGTATCCGCTATCAACAGCCACATAAGCGTGGTTACCGTAAACAGTAATACCCTCGCAATCGCCGGGGATCCCGTCAACAAAAGCTATTAATCCAAGATCGCTGGCATTCAGCACTTCAACACGGAAACGGCCAATTGGATATTGCTTTGTGACAATCAGTTTATCATTGTAGAGCGCCATTTTATTCACCCCTGAATCTTTCACGGCTGCTAACCTTTGATAATTATCAATATTATACAATACGACAGAATCCTGGGCTGTGATATAGGCATGATTATTATTGATCAGGACATCCTGAACACTCTGGGTATAGATCGTATTAAACACAGTTACTGCCAATGTTGAAAGATTATAGGATTCAACAGTCACATAATCTGTATAGGGCGGTGTACTTTCAAATTTCCCACCATTGGCAATGATCACCTGTTTGGCTATTGTATTATTTTGTGAGTAGACAAGGATGTTGCTTATTAAAACCAATAGAACCAGTGTAAATAGGAATAGAGAAATCTTTTTCATTTTTTTGAATGTTTTTAAGTACAACGAAAAATATACAAATGTTGCTTATTAAGGTTTGATAATACTTTTACAAAAGTATAAATTTTTTTGCTCGTTATCAATATTAATGATAATTTTACTGACCTTTTATACCTGATTCAAATTATGAAATTGATCCGATCAAGGTGGATTTTTCTTACACTTATTTTTCTTCTTTCAGTGGTATTTTCTTCCTGTTCATCCCATTTAAGGGAAGCTGGCTGTAAAGGAAACAGTACATACAGGGGCTATAACCCAAAAAAGAATAAAAGCAGGTACAACCAGAAATACAATTACAAAAACAGATCGGTCAGAAAAGATTATGTGATCAAGAATGGTATCTCACATTAAAAGGATTATCTCCCTGGTATTTTTATTATTCTGCCTCTCCTTTACTTCGTGCCATATTGCCCGGTATGTTTTCTGGAATTATGCCGATGTAAGCGATTTTAAAAAATTTCCTGCGGATACGATCAGGGCAAGCCTTACCCCGTACCAAGCACCCCGATCTCTTCTTCAGAAACGGCTTCATACACCTGAGAAGATAAGGAATGATGAGGACTCCGGCAACCTGGATCAATTTCTTGCTGAGCATAAAACGCTTGCATTTATCATTCTCAGAAATGATACCATTATCTATGATAAATATTTTAAGGGATATGGCAAGAATTCCGTGATTCCTTCTTTTTCTGTTTCCAAATCTTTTATTTCCGCTTTAATTGGTATTGCCATTTCGGAAGGAACCATCCGTGACATCCATCAACCTGTTACAGATTATCTTCCCGAAATGAAGGATCCCGGATTTCATAAAGTCACCCTGGAAGACCTGCTGACCATGCGTTCAGGCATAAAATTCAACGAAGGTTATAAAAACCCATTTGGGGAGGCTGCCAAGTTTTATTACGGGTTAAATCTGAGAAGATATACCCGGAAGTTGAAAGTGATCCATACACCCGGATCCTTATATGAATACGAGAGCGGCAATGTGCAGATCCTGGGAATGGTGCTGGAAAAGGTTACCGGCAAAAGGTTATCCGAATATTTCGAGGAGAAAATCTGGAAACCGATGGGAGCCATGCACCCCGCCACCTGGAGCGTTGACAGCAAAAAATACCGGGAAGCCAAAGCGTTTTGCTGTATCAATGCAGTACCGGAGGATTTTGCCCTTTTCGGACGGCTCTATCTTAAAAAAGGTATTGCAGACGGGCATCAGGTTGTTCCTGCAAGCTGGGTTGAAAAGACTTTGACGGTTCGGAATGATTCAAAGGATTCACAAGGTTATCCTTACACTTATTTATGGCGGGTCATGAACACAGGTAGTTTCTTTGCAAAAGGAATCATGGGACAATTCATTTTTGTCTGTCCCAAAAAACAAATTGTAATCATCCGTATGGGAGAAAGTGCCGGAAATCTTGACTGGCCGGAATTCTTCCAGTTGCTTACCGATCAACTCTGATCATTCTTTGAAGAAAGCTTCTTCCCCCGGATAAAAGAATGATTCTTTCGATTTTTTCTCAGAAAATGTAAAATAGGTGATCAACCCCTCTGCACAGAGTTCGTTTTCCTTATTATAAATTCCGACCTGGATATCGGCAAGGTTTCTACGCATCCGGAGCACCTTTGAACGGACCGTGATTACTCCTCCAGCCATATAAACAGGTTTATGGTAACGGACATCCATCAAAGAAGTCACCCCGGCTACCTTGACTTTCACATATACGACCCAGCTGGCGATTTCATCCATGATGGTAGCCTGGATCCCACCATGAAGCACTCCATGATAGCCCTCAAATTGGGGTTTCGGCTCCCAGGTAGAAATGATCTCATCACCCTCTTCGTAAAAGGACATCTGAAGTCCGGTTAAATGATCGGGAGAACAACCGAAGCAGTGATATCCTTCCCTCTCCCTGAAGGGATTATGGATTTTACGCATGACTTCCTGAGAAAATAGAGAAATTATTTGCCGACGCCATTCTTGTATTTGGTCTTCATAACAGCTTTTCCGGTCTCATCATATTCAATCCATTCCCCTTCTTTCAGACCGTTTACGTATTGTCCTGTCACTTTAGGTTTCCCGTTACGGTAAAATTCCTTGTAGGCACCACCGTAGTTATTATTGGAATAGTTGGCAACCGATTGAAGGGTGTCATTTTCATAGAAGATCTTCTGGATGCCTTCGAACATGCCATTGACATAATTGTATTCGGCCATCACCTTGCCTGCTCTGTTATACCAACGTGCGATTCCGTTCTTTGCTTCATCCTTAAAAGTTGCCTCTTCCTGGATTTTTCCGTTATCGTAATAGATCTTTGAGCTTCCGCTTTTCTTTCCTTTGGAATAGTAGATCTCTGTGAGGGGAAATTCATTGTACGTGGTGTAATTGATTGAAACCCCATCCAGAAGCCCGTTTTTATAATATTCCTGTCCTAGGATACGATTCCTGCGATCAAACGTGATCGAGATCCCGTCTTTCTTGCCATTGGCGTAATTATCAATTCTAACCAGGATGTTATTGCCCAGTTGTGTGACCCAGCATCCGGTTTTGTCATTGTTCACATAATAACCTTTTGCAATCTGATCCGCCTGTTGTTCTTCCCAATATCCTGATTTCTGGCCCTGTGCATTCAGGCGGTTAATGGTATCATTTTTCTGTTTTATTCCTTGTGAGAAAAGAAAAACCGGTGCTATCATCAATACAGAGAGAAAAAATGCAATGCGTTTCATAAGTTCAATTTTTTTATTTTGGCAAAAATAATAAAAATAACTTCAAATTCTAAATCAATCCTCTATTTCAGCGTAAAGGTCAAAATTATCTGCAGCAGTGATCAGGGCCTGGTAAAAACAGCCGATTTCCAGGTTTTTGCTTTCTTTTGGTATCAGGACTTCATTGTCAATCTCCGGAGAATCAAATTCGGTGCGGCCGACGTAGTACTCCTCTTCCTCCCTGTCGATCATGATCTTCATTTTACTGCCCACTCTTCCGGTATTTAGCTCAAGTGAGATGTCCTGTTGAATCTCCATCAGGATTGCGGCCCTTTCCTGTTTTATTTTATCAGGAACCGTATTTTTCAGGGAATAGGCTCCGGTTCCTTCCTCGTGAGAATAAGTGAATACGCCCAGTCGGTCGAAGCGGCAATGGCCAATGAATTCCTTCAATTCATCGAAATTTTTATTTGTCTCTCCGGGATAACCTGTAATCAGGGTTGTACGGATGACTCCCTCCGGTAATTGTTTACGGATCAATGTTACAAGGTCAAGGGTTTCTTGTTTACCGATTCCTCTGTTCATCGATTTTAAGATCCTGGAATTGATATGCTGAAGGGGAATATCAATGTATTTGCAGAGTTTGTCATTACGTTTGATCACTTCAAGCATTTCCACCGGAAAGCCATCAGGATAGGTGTAATGCAGGCGGATCCATTCCAGTCCCGGAATTCCGGCAAGCTGTTCAAGAAGTTCCGGTAACATTTTTTTTTTGTAAAGATCCAGGCCGTAGTATGTCGTATCCTGCGAAATGACGTTGATCTCCTTCATTCCCTTTCCTTCAAGGATCGCAGCTTCCCGGATGATCTCTTCCATCGGCCTTGAAATATGCTTTCCCCGGATGGCAGGTATGGAACAAAAGGAACAATGCCGGTCGCATCCTTCAGCGATCTTCAAATAGGCATAATGGGATGGCGTTGCCAGTATACGTTCGCCGAGCAGGTCCTTCCTGAACTTACCTCCTACCCTTTCCACGATCCGACTCAGTTCATTGACACCAAAGAATACATCCACTTCGGGTAATTCCTTTGCCAGCTGTTCCCGATAGCGCTCGGAAAGGCAGCCCATGACGAAGAGGGATTGCAGGTGGCCATCCGTTTTAGCCTTTACAAACTGCAGGATCGTCTCAACAGATTCATTCTTGGCATCGAGGATAAAGCCACAGGTGTTGATAATTGCAATATCGATCTTATCTTTATCCGATGGATCCAAGATGATCTGAAAGGAAGAAGCGTCGAGTTGTTTCATCAGAACCTCTGTATCCACCAGGTTCTTGGCGCATCCAAGAGAAACAATTCCGATTCTATGGGGGATGGGTTTCGTCTTCAAGGAAAGAAAAATTAGGTAAAGAGGCTGTCGACAAATTCAATCCGGTTGAACAACTGAAGATCCTCCATTTTTTCACCGATCCCGATGTATTTCACAGGAATCTTGAATTGGTCGGATATCCCGATGACCACGCCTCCTTTTGCTGTTCCGTCAAGTTTTGTGAGTGCGATTGCGTTCACTTCGGTGGCAGCCATGAATTGGCGGGCTTGTTCGAAGGCATTTTGTCCGGTTGATGCATCCAGGATCAGGAGTACTTCATGCGGTGCCTGGGGGATCAGCTTCTGCATGACATTCCGGATCTTTGAAAGTTCGTTCATCAGGTTGACTTTGTTATGCAGCCGTCCTGCGGTATCAATGATCACGACATCAATATTTCGTGCGATGGCAGCTTTAACGGTATCATAGGCGACAGATGCAGGATCGGAACCCATGTTCTGTGCAATGATGGGGACATCGGCCCGCTGTGCCCAGATTTTCAGTTGGGCGATGGCTGCAGCCCGGAAGGTATCAGCAGCGCCGAGCAGAACGGTTTTACCGGCTTTCCGGAAGTTATAGGCCAGCTTTCCGATGGTGGTGGTCTTACCTACCCCATTTACCCCCACGACCATGATAATATAAGGGTTCGTATCAATGGGAATGCTGAATTCATCTGTATCTTCCGCATTATTTTCCTGCAGGAGTTGTACGATCTCATCCTTCAGCAGGGAATTCAATTCACCGATGCTGATGTATTTATCTTTTGCAGCCCTGGCTTGCAGCCGTTCGATGATCCTGAGAGTGGTTTCCACTCCAACGTCAGAGGAAACGAGGGTCTCTTCCAACCGGTCAAGAACATCCTCATCCACACGCGACTTACCCGCAACAGCTTTGGAAAGCTTTGTAAAAATGCTGGTTTTGGTCTTTTCAAGGCCTTTATCCAGGGTTTCCTTTTTATCTTTTGAAAACTTCGAAAAAATGCCCATTAGAGAGGATTCTGTTCAGTTTACAATTTATAAAAAAAGCTTTTTTCACAGGGAAAAAAGCTTTTTCACACTGACCGGCGAAGGATTTATTTATTGGCGTTGGCCAAAAATTCTTTTACCGCATCATTAGGAACAATGTTTTCTTTGAAAACGTAAGCGCCGGTCTTACCAGATTTTGCCATGCGGATCACTTTGGTAAAATCCTTACCGCCACTGGTCTGAAATGCTGCAACAACTTTCTTTGCCATGGTATATCTTCTTTATTTGATTTCTTTATGAACGGTAACTTTCTTCAGGTAGGGGTTGTATTTTTTCAATTCCAATCGCTCCGGAGTGTTCTTCTTGTTCTTCTTAGTGATGTATCTCGACATCCCTGGTACTCCGCTGGTCTTTTGTTCGGTGCATTCCATTATAACCTGAATCCGCTGATCTTTACTCTTCTTCGCCATTTTAAATATACTTTTTATTTTAGGACTGCAAAATTATGCATTTTCAGATTAAAAACCAAAATATTTTCATAATTTAGCCTTGCCTGAAAAATTTCCTCACTTTGTCAGACTGGTCTTCTTTTATCAAAGGTTACAAGGCATACCTTCAACTGGAAAAATCGTTGTCGGTAAATTCTGTTGATGCCTATATACATGATGTACACAAGTTCGCCCAGTACCTTGATTTCGCGAACCTGAACCTGTCGCCGGAAAAGATCGAGTTACATCATTTCCAGGATTTCTTAAAATGGATCAACAGTCTTGGAATGACAGCCCGAACACAGGCAAGGGTAATTTCGGGGATCAAAGGGTTCTACAAATATCTCTTGCTCGAAAATGTTACGTCCATTGACCCGACAGAAATGCTGGAGTCTCCAAAGATCGGGCGTAAACTCCCGAATACCCTGAGCGTTGAAGAGATCGACACCCTGATCAACAGCATTGATCTGAGCAAACCGGAAGGAGAAAGAAACAAAGCCATCCTGGAAACACTTTACGGTTGCGGGCTGCGTGTTTCCGAGCTGGTGAACATCCGGGTATCCAATCTTTTTTTTAATGATGGATTTATACGGGTCACAGGAAAAGGAGATAAAGAACGCCTGGTCCCATTGGGAAGCATTGCCCAAAAACACATCAGGATTTATATGGATACCGTGAGATCACACCTGGAGGTCAGGAAAGGATATGAAGATATTCTTTTTCTGAACCGAAGGGGATCCAGGCTGACCCGCGTCATGATCTTTACTATTATAAAAAAACTTGCATTGAAGGCGGGCTTAAAGAAAACCATCAGTCCGCATACCTTCCGTCACTCTTTCGCCACCCATCTCGTGGAAGGCGGCGCTGATCTCCGGGCAGTCCAGGAAATGCTTGGCCACGAATCGATCACCACCACTGAGATCTATACCCATCTTGATCGGGAATACCTTAGAAGTACGATTATACAGTATCACCCCAGAGGATAGGATTTACGATTTACGATTTCAGATTTACGAATTAATTTGAGTTTATAAAGTTTGTAAAGTTTATAAAGTTATAAAGNNTATATTGATTTTGCGATTTTGCCATTTTACTATTTGAAGGGCGAGTCCGGCTCTTTTGCCATATGGTTGTAAACCATTTTATCCACGAAGGAAGGCAAGAACTTGTTAAGAAGAACCGTCATTTTTCCCTGTGTGGTGAGAATCAGGGTTCTTTTTCTTCTTTCGATGGCGTCTGCGATTTTATTTGCTACGGTTTCGGCCGGCATCAGCTTGCTTTCATCCAGTGGCGTTTCTCCTTGCTGTCTTCCATCCTTTGACAGCGCCACGTTCCTGATATTCGAAGCAGTAAACCCCGGAGCAGCTATCAGCACGTGAAGTCCTTTTTTCCTGTTTTCGATCCGGATCACTTCGAGCAGGCCCTGCATGGCAAATTTGGAGGAAGAATACCCGGTTCTTCCCGGTAATCCTTTATATCCTGCAATGGAAGAGATCCCTACAAGCGATCCTTTCGACTTCAGCAGGTAAGGAAGGGCAAATTTGGAACAATAAACGGTACCCCAGAAATTGGTATTCATCAGTTTCCGCAACACCTCCAGGTCGACCTCTTCAAACAATGCCCGCATGGAGATACCGGCATTGTTGATCAGGACATCGATAGTTCCTAATTCTTCAACAGTTTTCCTGATCAGTTCCCTGCAATCCTCTTCAACGGAGACATCGGCTTTCACCGGAAGAACCCTTATCCCGGTCCGGAGAAGATCTTCCGAAACCTCCATCAGTTTTTCATTGTTTCTGGCGGAGATAACCAGCCGTGCACCCCTTGAAGCATATTCATAAGCAAGGGCTTTGCCGATACCGGATGTTGCCCCGGTAATGATGATGACTTTATCTTTCATTTTATGCTGATTTGATGCTGCGAATATAGTTATTTCTCTACAAGCCGGATATCTCCGGAATTCGTAATTTCGCAGAAACAATGGCAGCGAAATGACAGAAAGAGAGTTATTCTTCCGTTACCTTGGCCTTCCCTCCCACCAGCCGCTTGGATTGGAGATTGATCATGCAGAAGGCATATATATCTACGATGCATCTGGAAAAAAATACCTTGACCTGGTTTCCGGTATCAGCGTGAACAACCTTGGCCACCGGCATCCTGCCGTTATCCGTGCCATTGAAGACCAGCTCAAAAAATACCTGCATCTGAACGTCTATGGCGAATTCATACAATCGCCCCAGGTAAAACTTGCTCAAAAGCTGGTCAGTGTATTACCGGATAACCTGGATTCTGTTTTCCTTGTCAACTCAGGCAGTGAAGCCATTGAAGGCGCCATGAAATTAGCCAAACGGTACACCGGACGAACCGAAGTCGTGGCCTTTCACAACGCCTATCACGGCAGCACTCAAGGGGCACTGAGCATTCTTGGGAATGAAATCCTGAAGAATGCTTTCCGTCCCCTGATCCCTGATATCCGTTTCCTGGAATTCAATAATTTCAGGGACCTGGAAAAAATTTCTGAAAAAACTGCCTGTGTTGTATCTGAGACAATCCAGGCTGAAGCCGGGATCATTCTCCCTGAACAAGGATTTCTTGAATCTCTTCATGCAAGATGCAAGAAAACCGGCACTTTGCTGATCATTGATGATGTGCAGATGGGTTTTGGCCGGACCGGCAAACTTTTCTCATTTGAGCATTTCAATTTTGTTCCGGATATCCTGGTATTAGCCAAAGCCATGGGAGGAGGCATGCCGGTGGGTGCATTTATCGCCTCAAAGGAGATCATGGATACACTGGCTGATCATCCTGAACTCGGACACATCACGACGTTTGGCGGGCATCCGGTGTGTTGTGCCGCTGCCCTGGCCAACCTGGAAGTACTTCTTAGTGACGACCTGATCTTCCAGGCAGAAAAAAAAGGAGCCATCCTTGAAGAGCAAATCAGCTCCCATCCAATGATTAAGAATATCCGCAGAAAAGGATTGATCCTTGGAATCGAAGTCAATGATGCAGGTAAACGGAATAAACTAACTGAGATCCTGCTGAAGAATGGCATCATTATCGACTGGTTCCTTTTTCATCCCTGTACTTTCCGCATTGCTCCACCCCTGACCATTACCGAAGAAGAATGCCGGTCGGCTTGTAACCTGGTTCTTAAAAGCTTGAATGAAATCTGAGATGCAAATGTTCGTTTCGCTCTGTGACTTTGTGATCCCGCCAAAAGCGGGATTGTTCGACTACCAGATTTCATTTCACTTCGTTCATAAAATTTGAGTCTCACGAACTTTGTGACTTTGTAACTTTGTGACTTTGTAACTCCAATCCTTATGCCTGTTTTCCAGCTTCCCGATGAAATTCTGTTTCCGGATCCCTCACTTGCTGAACCCGACGGTTTGCTGGCAGTTGGAGGTGACCTGAGCCCCGAACGACTTCTGGCGGCATACAAAAACGGCATCTTTCCCTGGTATTCAGAACATGAACCGATCCTCTGGTGGTCGCCGGATCCCCGCTTGGTGTTATTTCCGAAGAAATTTAAAGTATCCCATAGTTTAAAGCAGAAAATAAAGAAGAATGTTTTTTCGGTCAGGATGGATTCAGATTTTGAGCAGGTCATCAGCGCTTGCGCCGAAANNCACTCAGTGGAAAGTTATTTTGACGGGAAACTGGTGGGTGGACTTTATGGTGTTTCCCTGGGTAAGGCCTTCTTCGGTGAATCGATGTTTCACATGATGACCGATGCTTCGAAGGTTGCTTTGTATTATCTTGTCGAAAAAGCGAAGGAATTTGATTTCCTATTTATTGATTCACAAGTAGAAACTGAACACCTTATTAGCCTGGGTGCGGAACTCATTCCCAGGAAAAAGTATCTGAAACTATTGACTGAAGCGATACATTTCCCCTCTCAAAAAGGAAAATGGCGAAATAATGAAATCAATATAGGCTTTAGAAATTAGGCATTAGGCAATAGGGAAAAATGAAGAATGAAATTCGAAAGACATTACCCAATACCTAAAACCTAATACCAAAAAAAAATTCGTAATTCGTAATTGTTTACAGTCCCAGTTTCTTCCTGAGTTCCTTCGGGATAGCATTTTTGTTCACCATGATATCCATGGTTTTCAGCTGGACATAAGGTTCTGAAGCATAGAAATATCCTTTGTAAGGACTTCCGTCGGTTCCCCAGGAGTTCTTTACCAGGAAATAGGCATTGTTATTCTGATCTTTGGCAGTCCCTGTGATCAGCATACCATGATCATCCGTGGTCTGGTAATTGTCAAATTCCAGCTGCCGCATCTCCTGGGTGATCTTTTTTTCAGGAACAGGTTTGTCGAACTTATAAAGCAATTTGTCCTTATCGGCATCCGACATTTTCTCCCATTTTGCTTTTTCCAATCCTGCTATTTCCGGTGTATTTTTATCCGGAACAACCGCAACGCCCTTCTTCCATGAAAATCCTTTTTCGCTGACATCAGCACCCCAGGCAACCGTATAGCCATTATCGATGGAATTATGGATCACCTGCAACAGATCATCCAACGGGATGTTGTATACTTCATCCATGATCCAGTTATCCGGGATTTCCAGGATGAACCTGGAATAGAACGGGTGATGGGTATAGGATGTCAGTTCAACATAATCATCCGGGTTCAGTCCCATCATATCGGCAAAGGACTTCGGTGTATATTCTTTCCCTTTATAGGTAAACTTTTCCGGAACTTTACCCAGGTAGGCATCAAGTACGCCATCGAATGCCTGGTGCCATACCGGGGTCAATTTTTTATTCGGATTCTTGACTATGGCATTGATCATGGCTTCCAGCACAGCATCCATTTCACCATGAACCGGTTTATCTTCCCCGATTACATTTCCTGAATAGGCTTCTGCCGGGACCATCCCGTATTTTCTCAGGATATTTGTGACATCATGAGCCTCTCCTCCCCCACCGAAATTGTGTTTACCATTAAACCTGACATACATTTCGGCTTTTTCGGAATAGGCTTTTCTTACGCAAAACATATCGGAAAGGTTGAATGTATCATGTTTCGTGCGCAGGAGTTCAGCTTCCAGGAATCCGACAGTCGAATAACTCCAGCATGTACCTGAACGGTATTGATTTTTTACCGGGGTGGCAGGAACCTGTTTCACGATAGTAAATACATAGCCGGAATCGGATTTTTTTGCTGTTTCCTGGCCATACCCTGTTGTAATTGAACCCGAGAAAAGGGTGATCATCAAGATGAATAGAGTCGTCCTCATAAATTGCATCATTTTAGGTGGGATAATAGGTTAAAATTTAAAAGTTCAAAAGTACACAGATAATTTTCAGTGCAAAAAACTTTTATTTGACATTTTTAACCATTTACCTGTAAAAACTTTTTTTTGAGAATTTGTAATTTTATAAATATAATATTCCCCATCCTGTAAATCAACAGTCGAAATGTAATTACTTCCGTTTTCCAGATGGACTGATTTGACCACGGAACCTCTTTGATTGTAGAGATCAAAGTCTGATCCAGCCATTATGCCCTTTAACATAATAAAGTCATTCCCGGGATTAGGATAGAATAAAAAGGATTGAAATTGATCTTCCCCTTTTGGAGAAATACCGGTAATAGAGCCGACAGAATCAAATTTTAAGAAAATAATATCCCTTTCATTGTTTTGGGTATGATAATCATACCTTCCCCCGGCAATTATGCTACCACCATCTTTTGTTGCCAAAATGGAATACGCGATGTAATAAGCATCACCGCCGTAAAAACTTTGATATATTGTATTCAGGCTTGAATCAAGAAGTCCTGTCATTATCCAGGACACTCCCGTTGGATAAAAATCAAACTGAAGGTTATGTATCCCTGCATAGAAGATTTTCGAAGGGTCAAGAAAATCAATAAATCTTTCAGCCCCTGGATCGTCTATGGTGTCATATGCCCCATAATAATGAATGGAAGAACTATTCAAGGCAGTATCAAGAAATGAAATACTAATGTCGTCATCCTGTTGAGGCCGGTTAAAAATTTGCAATGCTCCACACAGAATTTTATCAGATGAATACCAAAGTGTGTTAATGTTTGGAAATATCTCCGTTGGAATTGTGCTTTGAGAGATAAAATTAAAATTTGTGTCAAACACAACCCTTTCCCCCGCTCCGATGAAATCGAAATGTTGGCCGAAAATCCAAATTCTCGAACTATCGGGAGAAAACAATGCACTGTATCCCAAAGGATTATGAGGATAATAGAAACCTGTTTTAAGGGTATCTCCATTTGCATTAAGTTTACAAAGAAAAAAATCCATTGCAGGGTCAGGCCGGTAACTGACACTGCCATATAACCAAATTGAATTATCCTTTCCAAGTATGTATTCCATCCGGTCAATCATAGTGTAATCCTTAATTGAATACTCCTTCCTGGATAAAACATTAAGATTTTTATCCAGGAAAGCAATCATTAAACGTTCATCATAATTTGGTGGATTGGAAACAGTCCCCAATATGATGAAATTATCATTTGGCCCAGGTATAATTTTAAAAAATCGAGTTACAGTATCGTGAAAGGCAATTCGCTTGCTCAGGGTATCCGTTGCTGATTTAATTCTATATGCCAAACCCCGGAATTGATAGGGTTGATTGTCATAACCGGCATATCCGACCGCATAAAATGTCCCAATTGAATCTTCAACTATATCAAGAGGCATCTCGTCAGATGGGTTTTTAAAAAGGATAGAATATGCCGATGGATCCTGGGAGAATACCGGATTTAATAACAAACAAAATACACACTTGACTAAAGTACTTACGACTAATCCTATTCTTTTCATTGACTAAGCCTGAGAAATTGAAGAATAATAAATTCAGATTAACTGAGTGCCGGGAATATATAAATCCAGAATGATGATGTCAAAATCGTCAGGATGCATAGTGCTAATGGCTTCTCCAACATTCAAAGCGGTACCAGCAATCTTTATCCCATCGCGTTCCGGGTGCAGCATATACCTTATCCCTTTTGCAATTACGGGATGATCGTCAATAATAAATAGCCCTATCATGATTTTTCAAAATGGTAAAAAAATTCTTTACTCATCGAAAGCGACAGGATGTTAACCAAAACACCTCAACCATCGTCCCCTTCTCCTTGAGGAGAAGGGGTGCAGGGGATGAGGTGAATATACTGCATAACCTATCCTCGTTTAAAGTAAGATCCTGCTTCATAGTTCTGGTAAAGATAACATTTTTAATGTTATGCGTTACTGTCACGATTTTCAAACGGATGTTTACTTTCAAAATCCGGCCGGTAATGTGATGAACTGCTCAGCTCCTGGATCCAACCGTTGTACATTCCCAATTGATCCAATTCTGCCACAATAATGGAATATTCTTCTATTGAAACAGTAGTTTTTAACTTGGGATGGCGACTCACACGTGGAGTCGGGTAGTACTGCGACATCAGGGAAATGTGCAGTCTCGGGGAAAGTTCTTCTGCAATAAAATGGAGTACTTTCATGCTGTTCTCAGTATGTCCCGGAAGAACTAGGTGACGGATGATCATCCCTGACGCTGCTGTGCCATCTTTCCCGGAATGAAGGGTTGCACCTTTCTGGCGGAACATTTCTTTCAACGCGCGGGCAGCCACATCCGGATAATCCGGCGCATCGGAATATTCGCCTGCCAGCGCAGTTTCCATATATTTGAAATCCGGAAGATACACCTGGATCATCCCTTCAAGCGACCGGAGTGTCTCCGGCTTGTCATACCCATTTGAATTGTAGACCCAAACCGGATCGTATCCCAATGACTCAATGCATTGGATAATAATTTTTACCTGGGGAATAAAATGGGAAGGCGATACAAATCCCACCCTGTTAATGCCTGAATCAAGGATTGTTGTCACCTGCCGGATCACTTCATCCAATTCCATCTCCGTTGACATCCCGGAAGTACTGTTTTCGCTGATCTGGTAATTCTGGCAATAGATGCACTGCAGGTTACAATGTGAAAAGAAGATGTTGCAGATGCCATTTTCGCCGCTGATAGCAGGTTCTTCGCCCTTGTGGATAAAAATGGAAGAGATATTTAACGATGCCTCGCTTTTACAGTAACCCAGGTTTTCAGAGAACCGGTCTGCATGACATTCCCGGGGACAGCTGTCACAGTCGTGTAATTTGTCAAGCGGTGCAAGAAAGGCTGTAAAATCCATGAATGAATGCAGTTTTTGAGTACTTTTGAAAATCAATAATCCGGCAACAAAAGTACTGAATTCATGAAGATGGAATCCTCAAAATACACGCATATCATCTGGGACTGGAACGGAACCCTGCTTAACGACAACTGGCTCTGCGTGGAAGTCATGAATACTTTGCTTTTCTCAAGAAATCTGCCATTACTGACCCTAGAGCGTTACCGTGACATCTTTGATTTCCCTGTGAAGAATTATTACGAAAAGCTGGGGTTTAATTTTAAAAAAGAATCCTTTGAAATTGTCGGAATGGATTTCATGATCAGCTACAACCAGCGGCAAAAGGAATGCAGGTTGCATGACGATGCTGTGATCAGCCTGAAACGCATTGAAGCAAGCGGCTATCGGCAAGCTATCCTTTCGGCCCGGGAGGAGAATGAGCTGCGAAAGGAGACCACTGATCTTGGAGTTGCGGGTTATTTTGACAAAATTGACGGTCTTGATGATCATTATGCGCATGGAAAAACCGATGTGGGAATTCGCCTTCTGAATGAGCTCAATGTGGAAAAGCGGAAGATCCTGTTTATCGGCGACACATGCCACGATTCCGATGTAGCAAAAGATTTGGAAATAGACTGCATCCTGATCCCTAACGGCCACCATTCAAAAGAAAGACTACGAAAAACCGGCACTCCCATCGTAAAATCATTGGACAAATTATGTGGTTACTTATGCGATACGGTCCGGTAAGAATATTGTTTTTTTCATTGCTGTTGTTTCTACAGAACAATGAAACAAATGCACAGGCAACGAAAGGGCAAACTTTCCGCACCCATACCTTTGCACTTACGCCCGGGAAAAATAAAGAGTTCTTACCGGATTCAGTTATCAGGATAGCATTCCTGGGAAAGGAGCCTTTCTTTAATATGAATAAAGAATCGCGTTCAGCATTTGATTTTCTGAAGACGATGAAAGGCTTTTCCCCGGTCTATGTGACCTTCGACGAGATGCGGAAGAACCCGAAGCTTCTTGATTCATACAAAGCAGCCTGGTTCCACAGGCAGGATACCTCCCGCTTTTCTACATCCGAAACCGATCAGGGAGTAATCAGGGAAATTCAGGGTTTTCTTAATAATGGGGGAAATCTCCTGCTGACACTGAATGCTTTTCACTATATTAATACGCTGGGAATTGAGCCTGTTGCACCTACAGATAGCATCAAATCCTCCAATGATGAAGGCTATGGCCGGAAGCTGGGGTTTCATTCGTTCCTCAACCACCCTGTGTTTGACGGAATGTTTGGTGGCGCTTATATTATGATGCCGGTTAAAGATACTGCCTTCAGGGTGGTTGGCTATTTTGGTAGTTCCCTTCCGAAAAACGGAAAAGTGATCGGCGTGGACTGGGACTACATTTTTCTCAGGGAAGATTCGAAACTTATGCTGGAATATAGTGTCGGCAAAGGCAAAGTCATTGCGGTTGGAGGATATGCATGTTACTCGGTTCCGGATATGAACCGCAATCATCTGGAACGTTTTACGGCCAATATATTCAGATACTTTATCGCAGTTGATGTATCTTCAGATGTTCACTATTGGAATTATCTTCCTGCCACTGTTTACCAATTACCGCAAAAGACCCAGGTTACGAACCCGGTATTTTCAGCCATCCCGAAAAGTGAAAAGTGGGAAATCCGAACTGATTCTTTAACAATTCAGAACCGTTATGCCTCAGAAAATTTCTGGGATGTTGCCGGTGAGCGAATGTTGACGATGGGCAATGAAAAAGGTGGAATTGAAGAAATCTGGGCGCATCCTTTTATGGCTTTCAGGGATTATGAAGTGGGTTTACGGTTTGAATACAAGGATACCATCTATTGGTTGAAGGATGAACGGCCGGAAGTTGAAATCCTTCCCTGGTGTTTCTTCCGGACCTATAAATTTCCACGCGCTTACCTGCAGGAAATTGTGGCAAACGACCCGGAGCATCCCTGTGGTGGAATCCATTATGAATATCATGGAGTCTATCCTGCTGAACTCGTTATGAAAGTTAGGAGTAATCTGAGGCTGATGTGGCCTTATTCCGAAAAGGTTTTGGGTTCACTGGGCTATTCGTTTGACACAGATTACAACGCATTTTTTGTGCAGGATCAGTCCGGTACCTTTTCAGCCATGATCGGGGCGAACCGGAAGCCGGACACTGCAGTCATGGGTCAGTATTCTGATTTTTTTTATGATTATAAAAACAAGATCGCTAAAGGGATCCCCTGCACAGACATCTGTGTTTACGGTATGCTTAGCTACCCTCTCAAGATGAACGATCGCCTTGACGTAGTCTATGCCGCAACCAACGAAGGAAGAAAAACAACAGAACAATACTTTGATACTGCGATCCGGAAACCCCGGGTAATAGCCGATCGTGCAAGAAATCATACCGACAGCCTGCTTATGCATAGCCTTCTTATTACCGGTCCGGACCCGCTTTTTAACCGGGGTTACCGTTGGGCGTTGATTGCAGCCGATCGTTTCTTTGTGAACACCCCGGGAATGGGAAAATCGCTGGTGGCCGGTTATTCCACCACCCGCACAGGCTGGGATGGCGGGCATAAGATTAATGGAAGACCAGGTTATGGATGGTATTTCGGCCGTGATGGAGAATGGAGCGGTTTTGCCCTGCTGGATTACGGGGATTTCCAGAAGGTTAGGTCGGAACTTGAATTCTTTCGTAAATATCAGGATCTTTCCGGAAAGATCTTTCACGAAGCCACCACATCGGGTGTGGTGCATTATGATGCGGCGGATGCAACCCCGCTTTACATCGTTCTTGCCGGTAAATATTTCCGGCATTCACAGGATACGGCTTTCCTGCGTACAAACTGGCCGGCCATTAAAAAAGCTGTTGATTTCTGCTTCTCAACGGATACGGACCATGACCACCTGATCGAAAACACCAATGTGGGCCATGGATGGGTGGAAGGAGGCGAATTATATGGATCCCATGCGACGGTATACATGCAGGGGTGCTGGGCGGCAGCGCTGGAAGAGACCGCCAACATGGCATCTGCATTAAAAATTCCCGAAGCCGAAAGTTATTCCCTGGAATCCGGCATTGTTAAGAGCCTGATCAACACTAATTTCTGGAATCCTCTGAAAAAATATTATTCCTATGGGATGAATAAAGACCAGACCTTCCGTTCAGAAGCAACGGTTCTCCCGGCAGTTCCTCTTTATTTTAAATTAGGGGATACGGAAAAGGCCAGGCTTGTTCTTGAACAACTGGCTTCCAATGCTTTCTCGACTAACTGGGGCACACGGATCATCCGCGAAGACAGTCCTTCCTTCAAACCCACAGGATATCATAATGGTAGCGTTTGGCCCTTGTTCACGGGCTGGACAGCTTTAGCCGAATATGCTTATGGGAATTATCCGGAGGGTTTTTCTCATATTATGAATAACTTGAACATTTATAAAAACTGGGGAAAGGGATTTGTCGAGGAAGTCATGAATGGAGCCACCTATGAGCCTTCGGGTGTTTGTCCGCACCAATGCTGGTCGGAAACCATGGTGCTGCAGCCCGCCATCGAAGGCATGCTTGGGATCAAAGTCGATGCACAGGAAAATAAGATTGTGCTGTCACCGCATTTTCCTGCCGGATGGGATTCGGCATCGGTTATGAATATCCGGATAGGAACTGCCACCTTCGATCTGTGCATGAGGCGAACAGAAGAAAGTTATTTTTACACTTTTACCCCGCATGGATACCAACCGGTTAATGTGGAGTTCTCCCCTACTTTCCCGGCAGGAACGAAATTCACCCGGATCCTCAAAAATAGAAATGAAACACCTTTTGCATCTTTCAATGACCAGAAAAGCGTTTCTTTACTTACGAACCTTAAACTGACGGAAACCTGTTTGTTGCAGATGGATTATGATAATGGGATCGAGGTATTACCTGCCCTCACTGACCCGGGCCCGGGATCCAAACCGGAAGGTATCAGGATCATCTCTTACAGGTTATCAGGAACCAAATATTTTATCGGGGTTGAAGGTGAAAGAAAGACTTCAGGTAACATATATGTTTATATTCATAATCAGGGAATTGAGACAATTGAAAACGGTATTCTTAAAGGATCAGATGGTAAGATTTTTCACATCGCTATTGATTTTGATCCCGGTTCTTCAAAATATCAGAATAAAATGGTCATTATCTATTTTAAACAGGAACCTGCAACGGGCAAAATCATTCCTGTCCAGAAAAAAGAGAAGAAAGAAAAGAAAGAAAATTCCCCAAAGTGTCCCCGCTGGGATTAAAACAGAATCTATGGGAACCATAAAATCTATAATTTTTAACCTGTTTACAACAGCAATCATTCTTCTTTCCAACCCTTCGTCCGGACAGTTTCTCTCAAACCTGGATGCAACAAAAGCCGATGCGTTATTCACCACCTATGCTGCCCCTCAGAGTCGTTCTTCCTATACAATCGACCAGGGCTACCAGTTTTCATGGAATGACGGGGAGAATGGAGCAGAATTCATTTCAGAAGATGGCCTGAACTTCGGGTTGGCATTTTTCTATGGGAAGGAACTCCGGTTCCGGTTGAATGAACTATACCATGAACCTATTGTTACCATTTCCTACAGCGACCTGGTTGCATATTATTATTATCCTTTCAGGGATATCCGTGTTGAGGTTTCGTTCGATGTTTACTCTTCACAGGAAGCGATCGCAGATATACGGATAAGGAACTAAGGGGTATTTCCTGCAGAATTAACCGTAGCTCCTTATCTGTATTATTCTTCTCCGGATACTGTCAATGATTTCACTCACCAAAGTCCGTTTGATTTTTATTCATTTCCGGTGAAGAAGAACCGGGATGGCTGGATGAAAGAACATTCCATACCCCTTGCAGAAGACCTGCAGGGCTTCATGGCCGGCAATATCCGTTTCGACAGCACATTATCTTTTGTAATGGGTAAAGACGATCCTCCGCAACAAAATAGCCATGATCCATTCCAAAAACTAAAGGATCAGTTGCATAAAAATAAAAGGACTGCAAAGTCAGTAAAAGGATTGATCTTTTCGAGGGGATTCAGGATCTACCCCGGTGATCAGATTCATTTCAGGATGGTCTTTAGCCTTGACGATAAGAAAATACGGATTCCTGATTTATCCCGGAAGATCCAGCCTTTGTTCAAAACTGATCTCAGGGAACTGGTCAAAGAAGATGAAAAGGCATATGATAAGATACCACTATCTCCCCCTCTCTTTCAGGAGAGGGGGACGGGGGGTGAGGTCCATAAATCCGTACCTTCAGTGAGGGATTTCGCATTGTTTTACTGGAGTTGCTTTTCATTGTTGCGGCAATGCATGATGCCACCGGAAGGAAAATGCATGAATAATTATTATGTCTTTTCGCGTGAACCGAAATGGGGCTGGGGATATGGCGGACAGGTATTCCACGAAAGCCTCTCCATGCTTGCCTATGCTTATATGGATCCGGCAGGAGCCATGAATTCCCAGCGGGTTTATTTTGAACGCCAGCATCCCGACGGGTATATCAATTACCGGACCGGTCCCTATNNTAACCAGGGACAAGCATTTTCTCGAAGAAGCTTACCGGTCGGGCACTAAGTTTTATCATTTCTATATTGCAAACAGGGATTCAAATAACAACGGGCTTTGCGAATGGGGTGGTGAAGCTTCCCTTGAATCGGTGAGGGATGCACGGGTTGCCGTGTGGGATAAGGTGGGCTGGCCATCCAATTTTGAAGGCCCCGATCTCAATTCCATGCTGGTCATGGAGGCAAAATCGCTGGCGGAAATGGCAACTTTGCTCGGATACAGAGAAGAAGCAGGAAAGTGGTCGGCAGATGCAGAAGACCGGTCGAAGCTGATCAATAAATATATGTGGGATGAGACAGACGGATTTTACTACAATGTTAACAGGAATGATCAATCTTTCAGTTACCAACATCCGGATGATCTGAAAATTAAAGAGATCATAGGATTTCTGCCTTTGTGGGCAGGTGTGAGTGATCCTGAAAGGACCGGCAAGCTGGTTTCCTCTATGACCAATCCTGATGAATTCTGGAGACCTTACGGAGTCCCGACACTATCAGCGAAAGACCGTTATTACAATCCCATCGGTTACTGGAACGGGCCGGTTTGGGTTCAGTGGGATTATCTTCTTTTCCGGGGATTGCTGGATCACGGGTACAAAAAAGAGGCAGAAGAACTTGCGATGAAAGTATTGGATAATATGATATGGCATTTAAAACAGGATCATGTTTTCTGGGAATTTTACAGCCCGGATGAACGGGAAGCAGGTTGGAACAAGACCTACATATGGGCAGGGTTGGCAGCGCGGTTCCTGATCGACCTGGAAAAATAAGTTGATCAAGTTGGACAAGTTGGACAAGTTATACAAGTGTTAATTTTTTAATTGTTGGTTGATGAAACGAATTTTCTTCCTTATTCAGATTGTGATCTTGCCGGCTCTTATTTCCGGCCAGACACTTGGCACCATGGCCGATTACCTCAGGATCAATGCAAAAGCAAATGATCCGCTTTATACCACGTATGCTGCCGCCATGGCGCGTTCGCGCCTATATGGGGATAAGGCCTATAAGATGGATTATTATTCCGATTGCAGGCCGGTCACCTATTCGAGCGATCATGCCGGGAGTATGTTTGCCATCTGGAAGGTGGATGGGGTCGTGATAATGAATACCGGTGAATTCATAAAAAAACCCGTTGTCGAATTTTCTTTCCCCGACATGATGATTATGGAATATGAGCCTTTCCATGGCATTCATGTCAAAGAAACCTTCCTGGTTTACAGTTCTACACTGGCAGTTGTGGAGATGGAGAAAAAGAATACCGATAATATCCCTCATGAAATCACGGTATACCCGGTGCTGGAATTGGGAAACGATTCCCTTGAGATCATGAATTACAACGAAAAGGCCGACGGGTACGTCACACACCGATACGAAAGTCCATACCGTTTGATCAGCAGCTTAAAAACAGAGTATCCTTATCCGACGCATACGCGTGACTTTTTCACAGCGAATCAAAAGGTATATTCCTTTGGAGGATATTCGGGAGATATGTCCGATTTCTATAACCGGATCAAAACCGATTACTATTCGGATAACCGTATTGATTCATTGAACCTGAAGAAAGAGGGATTTGTAGACTTCATTGCCCTGCAGCTAAAAAAACGTCTGCGCCCGGGGGAGACTACCGATTTCCGCTACCTGCGCGGCGTTCAGTCACAGGCTGAAATTCCAGATTCGCTTTTTACAGAGGCAACACGGTTGAAGACCTTGTTCCTGAAGACCTTTTTTGAAGATAACCTGATGTTGTTCGGGAGGATTCCGCGGATTTCCTTTACGGCAGAGGCTGAAAAGCTGGTTTACATCGGCGCTTTCAACCTTGCGCGCGGATCCATGTACCCGGCTTCCGGAAAGACCAAATATAATTTTTATGCTTTTTCAAGGAATCCATTGTGGGGTTGGGGACACGGGCACCAGGTTTTGCATGAATCTCTGAGCATGCTGTCATATGCTTACCTCGATCCTTTGTCTGCTGAAGGATCACAGCGGGTTTATATGGAACAGCAGGACAGTAGCGGACTTATTGCATACCGGCACGGTCCGCGGGGAAAACAGGATTACCCGCACAAAAACATGCCTACAACCTCAGCGCCTTTTTTCAGCTGGATCAATTGGGAAGTGTACAA
>PLMO01000137.1 GCA_003142515.1 Bacteroidales bacterium | reverse complement strand
AAAAACAGTTTTTCCGCCACTAGTTTTACTATAGATAATACTTTCTCCCAACCTTTACTCGGACAGGTAGCCATTGAAGGCTGCAGTGACGCCACGGTAACCTTCCATCTTCAATCGAATACCGTTACGAATGATACGATCCACTATACCATAGGGGGGACTGCTACCAATGGCGTTGATTATACCACTATACCTGACTATGTCATCATTCCCGCCGGGATGGACAGCGCTTTTATTGTCATTCAACCCATCATGGATAATATTCCTGATGGAACAGAAACGGTAATTTTGAACATCCAGATAGCGAATTGCAGCGGAGACACTACTTATCATGATACGATCTTTATTCTCGACAACTTCACCCTCACTGCTCATGTCGGCAATGACACCTCGATCTGCCAGGGACAATCGATCACGCTTCATGCCCAGCATACCGGGGGACAACCCCCTTACAGCTATTTATGGAATAATTCATCAACCCTTTCCCAGATCACAGTAACACCACCTATCGGCGCTAATATTTATTACGTTGATATAACTGATGGTTGTTCGGCTACTACACGGGATTCTATTATCGTTACGGTTCTTGCAAAACCTGTTGTTACGAATACCAACCTTATCTCTGTCGTCTGTACCGGCTTTGCGACCAATATTATCCCTCAATCCAGCGTTCCCGGATCGACATTTTCATGGACCGCAACCTGCGGCAATAGTAATATTTCCGGATATTCATCAGGAAACGGACTGACGATCAACCAGACGTTGTTTAATACAGGAACAACAGTCGATACGGTTATTTATCATGTTACCGCAATCGCGGCGGGTTGTACATCTTCCCTGGTGAAAGACTTTAAAGTCGCCGTGATCCCGGCTGCTGATGCATATTTCCAGCCAAACGGCCAGTCATTCTGCAGCGGTGGAACCACCGCAATCTCGATCCACTCGCATCTTGCCGGTACCACATTTTCGTGGTCTTACACCCTGGGCTCAGCTAACCTGACCGGAGCAAGTAACGGCAATGGGAATCTTATCTCGCAAACCTTGTTCAATTCGGGATTTACGACCGATACTGTAACTTATCATATCACGCCCACCAACAGTGGTTGCCCGGGATCGATATTCAATGTAAAAGTGGCAGTGTTCCCGATCCCTGATTCATGGTCTACACCTGCTTCTCAATTATTATGCGGAGGCAATTCAACGGGACTCAGCCTGTCTTCCCATGTTGCAGGAGCTTCCTTCACCTGGACGGCTACCTGTCCTTCCCCAAATGTCAGCGGCTATGGCCCCGGCAGCGGATCATCCATCATCCAAACATTGACAAATACAGGCGCTACCAGCCAAGTCGTTACCTATACCGTGACGACAACGGCCAACGGCTGCACCGGAATCGCTTTAACAACCATCCTCGTTACCGTGAAACCGAGTCCTGTGCTGACCAATGCCACATCATTTTCCGTTTGTTCAGGTGGAATTACAAATATTGTCCTTCAATCCAACCCCTCGCCGGCAACTTTTTCCTGGACAGCCACCGGCAGTTCACCGAATGTCGCGGGATTTTCACCCGGATCCGGCAACGCCATCATTCAAAGCCTGACAAACAGCGGGGTTGACAATGAAATAGTTACTTATGGAGTAACTCCGACTGCTTTTGGGTGCCAGGGAAGCACGACAAATGTTTTGGTCACTGTATTTCCTGTTGCTGATGTTTATTTTACTCCTAACGGGCAAACCATTTGTTCCGGGACGGCGCTTTCCATCGGGATCAACTCTCATGTCAGAGGCGCCAGCTTTACCTGGAATGCGAGCGGAAGTTCCGGGTATATCTCCGGCTTTGGACCGGGATCAGGCAGCACGATCAGCCAGGTGTTGAACAATACCGGCTTTACCATTGGAAGTGCAACATATACCGTAACCCCAACTGCAAACAGTTGCACGGGAACTTTAAATAGTGTTGTTGTAACCGTAAAACCCTTAGCTGCAGTTTCATTTACTCCCTGCACCGATGTGATCACTACCACCGACGCCAACCCATTTACGCTGAAGGGCGGATTGCCCCTGGGTGGAACATATTCAGGAACAGGCGTCAATGCCGGCCTGTTTAATCCTGCTATCGGGGCCGGAACGTATGCAATTACCTATTCCTACAACAATGTTTATGGTTGTGTCAATACTGCTTCCCTGAATATCACTGTACTCAATCCACTTCCATTTTTCTGTGGCAATCCGCTTAAGGATGTACGGGATAATCAGGAGTACCAAACAATTCAATTGGGTGCGCAGTGCTGGATGGCAGCCAACCTCAATTTCGGGACCCAGGTTCTTTCTTCTTCCATGCAGCGGGACAACTGCACGGTTGAAAAATACTGCTTCAATGATATTTCCTCCAATTGTTCAACGGTCGGTGGTCTCTATCAGTGGGATGAGATGATGCAGTTCGAAGCGGTTGAAAGTATCCAGGGATTGTGCCCTCCCGGCTGGCACGTCCCTGCGGAAAATGAATGGAATACACTTTTCGGACTTTACATTAGTAATGGATTTGCAGGCAGCCCGTTGAAATATACCGGTTATTCCGGATTTAATGCATTTCTCAACGGGATCCGTTTTGATAACAAGAACTGGAATTTCGATACTTTTGCAATCTTCCTCTGGTCTTCTACAGCACAGGGGCCGTTCAAAGCCTGGGCACATTCAATGAATTCAATCAACCCCAGTGTTTCCTACTACCCGGCTAATCGTTCTAATGCTTTCTATGTGAGATGCATTAAGAACTAAATGGCGAATAGCGAACAGCGGCTATTTCTTTTTTGAGGTGCAGGAATAATCTTTATATAATTTCCAGAATGATCTTTTGAAAAAAGTTCTTCCCGGATTGGGTTAAAAGTCAAACTTTTATTTAAAACCGCAGAGACGCAGAGACGCAGAGTTTAGAAATTGTTAACATATCTTTTAAATCCATTTTTTAAGACCGGGACGTTAAAATTGATTAGGAATCCTAGTTTCTTATTGGTTAGCTTCAAATAGGATATGATTTGAGCTTCATAGACCGGATGCATAATTTCGGAGGATTTTAATTCAAGGATAATTTCATTTTCAACCAGAATATCTATTTTAAGTTCTTTCGATAATTCATAAGTTTTATAAATCAGAGAAACTGGAACCTGGTTTTTGGCTTCTATGTTTCTTAACTCAAATTCCTTCATCAGACATTGTTCATAAATGGATTCAAGAAGACCTGGTCCCATAATTTTGTGCATAGTAATACAAGCGTCGAGAATTATTCCTGAAGTTTTATAATATTCCATTCCTTTTTTTACATTAATCGGTTAATAACAAAAAAGTAATGCAATTATTAACAATTTCTTTGGTCTCTGCGCCTCTGCGGTAAAATTCTCAATTGATCCAGCACTTCAAAAAAAGATATAGCCGCAAAATGGCGAAGCGAAATGGCGAAATTTTAAATTATCTTTGTCCAAAACAAAGTAATCCAGCATCCAGCATCAATGAAAATCCTCCTTATTGAAGACGAAAAGGAACTTTCCTCCGCCGTTCAATCATACCTTACAAGGGGAAACTATTTATGTGAAACGGCCCTGACCTATCAGAGTGCCCAGGAGAAGATCCATCTTTACCAGTACGATTGTGTGATTGTTGACATCACGCTTCCTGACGGGAACGGGCTGAATATCATCCGGGAGTTGAAAGAAGAGCATATCGATACGGGGATCATCATCATCTCTGCAAAAAATTCATTGGATGACAAGATCGTCGGGCTTGACATCGGTGCGGATGATTACATCACCAAGCCGTTTCATCTCTCTGAGCTGAATGCGAGGATCAAATCCATCATCCGCAGAAGAAATTTCGGAGGAACCAATGAGATCATCCTCAATGAGATCAGGATCGTCCCTGAACAGATGCAGGTCTTCATCAATGAGGAAGAGATCATCCTTACAAAAAAAGAATTCGATCTCCTGATGTTCTTTCTTTCGAACAAAAACCGCGTCCTGACTAAGGAATCCATTGCAGAGCACCTTTGGGGCGAGGAGATGGACATGGCCGATTCGTATGATTTCATTTATACCCATATCAAGAACCTGCGGAAAAAAATGCTTGAAAACGGCGGTCATGATTATATTCAGACCATTTATGGCATGGGATATAAATTCCTTACGGTATGAACCTGCTAACCCGTTCATCGATCAATTATATCTTTTTTTCAGTCGTAGCTTTTGTGATCGGAGGGATCATCTTTTTTCATGTTATAAAAACCGTTTTTTACCGGCAGATTGATGAAACCCTCAAGACAGAAAAACGGTTGATTGAAGAACAGATCGACTTTTCGGATAGTCTGCCCGATTTCCGCCAGGTTTTCAGCCACATGATCGAAGTGACTGTATTCAATTCACCTAAGAAAAAATTCGAATTTATCAAGGATACGATGCTTTATGATAAAAGCAGGGATAAACTGTTACCGGTTCGCCAGCTGATCTGCGAAAACACCTCCATCCAGGATCAGGGGTACATCATCAGCATTTCAAAACCTTTGGAAGAAACCACCCGGATGATCACGAAGATCGTGGGCGCCTTAATCTTATTATTCATTTCCCTGACCGGCCTGCTCATCTTTGTGAATTATTTTATTTCGAAAAGTATCTGGGTGCCATTTAATAAAACCCTGGAGAATCTCAGGAATTTTGACATCAGCAGGGATGCTCCCCTGGCGCTTACAGCAACAAAGATCAGTGAGTTCGGGCAGCTCAATAAAACACTGGACCGTATGGCGAAAAAGATGCGGCGCGACTATGTTAACCTGAAGGAATTTAATGAAAATGCATCCCACGAGATCCAGACACCCTTGGCCATTATCAAATCAAAACTGGAATTGCTAATTCAGGGTGAAGGACTGAACGAAGAGCAGATGGGTTTGATCAACTCGGTTTATGAGGCTGCCACAAGAATGTCGCGACTCAACCAGGGATTGCTGCTGATCTCGAAGATCGATAATAACCAATTCCACCAGATTGAAGAGGTGAACTTCCAGAAAGTCATGGAAAAAACGCTGGAACATTTTGAAGAGATCATTAACCTGAAGAAGATCAGGATCATTCATCATTTTAATGCTCCTGCCTGCCCTCAAATGAACCCGGCATTATCAGAAATCCTGGTTTCCAACCTTGTCAGTAATTCGATCCGGCACAATATCGAAGAAGGAGAGATCCGCATTACAATGGATTCCGACGGATTCGAAATTGCCAATACCGGCCATCCTCTTACCATTCCGCCGGATGATCTTTTTCGCCGGTTCCGGAAATCAGATAGAACCACTGATTCGGTCGGACTTGGCCTTGCCATCGTAAAAAAGATCGCTCTGCTATACCAGTTTGATATCAGTTATAAAGTAAAAGAAAATTTTCATCGGATAAAAGTGAATATTCATTCCGCCAAAAAACAGGATATCACCGGAACAGATGTATCTTCCTGAATCACGGGTATTAATCCCAGGATAAGTCCGCATTGATTTATGCTGGCTTCAGATTTGAAACAGATTCATTCTTGATTTTTGTCGTTTAACACCGTCCTGTTTTACATAAAATTCAGAGTAAAATGAAAAAAATCATAGTAATGATGGTTGCCATGTTATTCGTAACATTCGCATTTTCTCAAACCAAAACCGAGATCAAACCGGCTGATCTGTCAAAAGGTGTTTCGACTTATATTACAAAGAACTTTTCCGGCTATGGTATTGACAAGGCTTTTAAGATAGTCAATAAGGGTGTTATGTCAACCGAAGTAATGGTCTCCAAAGGTTCTGAGAAACTGGCACTCACATTTGACAAAGATTTCAAACTTACCAAAAAGGAAGCAATAAAGCCCGACATAAAAACGCCTCCTACAAAAGAAGATAAGAAACCCTTACCTCCGATAAAAAAATAATCGTTTCCCGCGATACAAAAAGGCAATTTATATTTTTGATAAAGCCAGTAATTTCCTAAGCCGGGAAAAACATCTTTTTCTATCTAAGCAGCAGGTCAAATGCGTTCCCAGTAAGATGTATCAAAGATTAACCCGGTGATATAAACATTCTCCTCCACCCGGCTGAATCTTTTTTTGAGGTGCTGAAGAGATAAAGACTTTTACCGCAGAGGCGCAGAGAGATTAATAATTGTTGACATATCTTTTAAAACCATCTTTTAACACCGGAACATTAAAATTGATTAGGAATCCAAGTTTTTTATTGGTTAGCTTCAAA
>PLMO01000101.1 GCA_003142515.1 Bacteroidales bacterium | reverse complement strand
AATTCAACATAGAAGCGAAATGGTGAAATAACTATTAATTAAAAAGACATTTCGATCGCTGCCATTGCATGAATCTCCGTTGTATCAAACACCGGTAATACCGTATCCTCCCGCTTTATCAGCAGCGGGATTTCCGTGCACCCAAGTATGATTCCCTGTGCACCCTCACGTGCCAGATCATCCATAATCGATAAAAACCGCTTTTTCGATTCCGGGTTAATGGTTGCATGAAACAGTTCCTTAAAGATGGTCTGCTGTATGAATTCCCGGTCTTCCATTCCCGGCACGTCAACATCGATGCCATTCGATATCAGCCGTTGCCTGAAGTAATCCTTTTCCATTGTGAACTTTGTGCCGAGCAGCCCAACTTTGGTCAAACCTTTTGCCTGGATGGCTGCTATGGTAGCATCCACGATATGGACGAGCGGTATCCTGACGCTTTCCTGAATAGGATCTGCAGCGAAATGCATGGTATTGGCCCCGATCATGAGCAGTTCCGCACCTGCTTTTTCAAGCTTCTGAGCTGAATTGACGAGCAAGGCGGTCAATCCTGCAAAATCCTGGTTACTGATCAGTACTTCCACCTCTCCGAAATCCACTGAGTCGATGACGATCTTAGCAGCATGTTTTCCTTTTGTCCTCCGCACAACTGCGTTATTGATGATGCGGTAATAGTCGATGGTGCTTTGCCAGGACATTCCGCCTATGAGACCGATGGTTTTCATAGTTTCTTGGTTATTGAAGCTGATGCTGGATGCTAGATACTGGATGTTTGTTTTACAAATTGAAAACGATTTTGAATTTGTAAAACTTGTGTTGATGCGTACAAATTGCCTATATGCTCAAACCTGCATATTGAATTTATTATTTTTTTTTATTTTTGTTACGATGGATAATAGAACAAAAGTACAAAGAAGCTATAATATGAGTCGTATTCGGTCAACGAATACTAAACCAGAACTTCTAGTCAGAAAATTTCTATTTGCTAATGGAATAAAATATCGATTGTATTTAAAAGAACTTGCAGGTAAACCAGATATCGTCATCCGTAAGCTGAATTCTGTGATTTTCATTAATGGATGTTTTTGGCATGGCCATAAAAATTGTAAGAACGCCAAAACACCAGTTGCAAATCAAGAATTTTGGGTGAGTAAAATCACATCCAATCATGAAAGAGATAAAAAAAATATTCGCCTGCTAAAGAATGATGGGTGGAGAGTTCTTGTTGTTTGGGAATGTCAACTAGATCAAAAAAAACTTGATAAAACTCTTGACAACCTTGTTAAAAAACTTTTAGGGAAAAATTGAATTAATTTGATAATAAACAGAAACTGATCTGTATTCAGAAATAAAAAGAGCAAAATCAATTTTATCTAAATTGTCATTTGTTTTATTTTCTGTGTTATCCGAATGTGCCAGCCCAACACCATAAAAAATATTAGAGTATTCAAAATCGTTCAAAAGTCTTTCAATAGAATTTGAAAAATCGTTGTTTTTCTTTAACTCCTCAACTTTAATAAAATCGGCAAGGACAAAGCGGTCTTTGTTTTCAAAAAAAACTACTGAACCATTTTTTATTGCAACAATGTCTGGAATAAAGGCACCCTCATTTTTTGTTGTTCTTAATTCTTCGTTTGGATGTAGTGAAACTCCAGTCCCGCTTTGAGGAAAGTCAAAGCAAATGATTTCCCAACCATTTGCTTCAAGCCAGTCAAGTATGGCTTTGGTAACTTGTTCTTCTGTTAAGCGTCTCTCCATAATGCACCGTCGGGGAATAAAATCGCGTCAGCAAAATATGAAAATACTCGTATATGTTTAACCTTAGAAAACATAGAGCCATAACGGACTTGCATATAGTATCTTGGTATTTCACTATTCTTTAACTTGTTATACGTTTTTACAAGTAAGTTTTTGTTTTCACTTGATTTAACGTCCTCTACAAAATCCTTTATTTTACCTTTTGTACCAGTTAAAATGATTGTTTCCTCTTCTTCATCCATCACAACATCGCCCCAAGCCATAACAAAGTTATATTCTCGTTCTTCAAATGTCTTCCCTTCTCTGCAAAGCAAATAATCTATCGCAGCTAAAGCACCGGGATATGGGTCACCTCTAAATTTTGCATCAACTTTATAAATTATCGTTTCTTGTCGACTTCTTAATAGTTCTCCTATTTTATATTTAGAGCCTTCATAAGATGATAAATAGTTTAGTAAATATTCTGTCGGAACATTAATTGTGGCAGTTAATGGCGACATATTATTATTCCCTCCTTTTGCTGCATATTCACTTTGCATAAAGTTTTTTCTATTAATAATTGGGCGCTTGCCTAATAGTTTTTCTCTGCCTTTAATAACGCCAGAAGCTTCAACAACGGAAATGATTTCATTAATGGCTTGAAACATTAATATCATTTCAGTATCATTACTGTCAGGGCATCCTGCAAAATTTCTATTTCGGTCAAATTTTAAGCCCTTTGTTCTACGATTAGGAGAATTTGTCGCAATAGGATGTGTCCTGTAATCGGATGGAAAATAATAAAAAAGAGAAGGGATTTGGTAAATACTCATTACGTTTTCCAATGCCCTAAATACAAGAGGATTTATTGAATCCCATTTTGTAGTATTCCCCTTAGTTCTATTGATTATGACTGCTTCAGGATAGATATAAAATGCAGGTACATTATTTTCTACAGAGGCTGCTAATCTACCAAACCTTTGAAAAACATTATGACCTGTTCCAGCTTCAGTTGACACTTCTATTGAAAAAATTGGTTCAGAGTCAATTTCAACAATTAAATCAGGAGCATCCAAATAAAGAATCTGTTTTATGTGGTCGGGCATTGTATGAAACTGTTTTGCGTTGTTCGCATCGCTTTCATACATTTTTTTCTTTGAAAAGTTTTTGCCTGAAAGATAAGTCTTCGCAATTATGTAGTCTGCAAAACTTTCTGTGCTGTACCAAATTCTATAACTCATAAGTATTTTGTTATTGCTAACGCTATTGCCTTTGCCAATAAAGGGGGAACTGCGTTACCTGTTTGAACTCTTCCTTGAACAATACCGCCACTTACGATAAAATTGTCTGGGAAGCTTTGTAATCTGCATCTTTCTCTTATAGTCAACCCTCTATTATCTGATGGATGACCAAATTGAAATTGAGGTCTGATGCCACCTGACACCTGTGTTGGACTCTGAATGTCCCAAGCCAACCGAATTCTTTGTTTAAATTTAGGATACATTGGTTCACCTGGTTTTGTATTCTTTATTTTTTCAATAACTTCCTTTGGATGGTTAGGGGCTTTGTGATTTGCTAATTTATTACTCTTAACATTGTTACGCATTAATCTTTGGTAATCTGAAAAAGGTTCGTCCGAATATTTGTCAGCGGATTGATTGGTCTTTAATCTTGGCAAATCGCCGATCGCATCTTTTACAGTCACATAAGGTTTTTCAGTTCCAGGTCCATGAGTTTTTATTATGTCATTGAAATCAAACTCCTGATTTCTGATTCCGATAAAGACAAGGCGCGTCCTTGATTGGGGCACTCCGTAATCAGGAGCAAAAAGCAATTTACTTTTAACTTTCATATTGCCAGCTTCTCCTAATTCCTTTTTAATGATAGAAACATAATCTCCAGTACTTTTCATTCCTGAAACATTTTCAAGCATTACAACTTTTGGTTTAAGTGCTTCAACAAACCGAACGAATTCTTTATACAGTAAATTTCTTTCATCGTGTTCGTGTCGTTTTCTGTTGTTTAATGAGAATCCTTGACAGGGAACTCCTCCAATTAAAACATCGACTTCCTTTCCCTTTAATAATAATCGAATTGAATGAGGATCTACTTTTTTTGCATCACCAAGAATTGTTGAGACGTTAGAGTGATTTGATTTAAAAGTCATAATAGATGGGTTATGGATATCACATCCAACAGAAATTTCATAACCAGCCATTTCAAACCCTAATGAAGTTCCTCCACAACCGCAAAATAATTCTACAACAATAGGTTTATCATTACAAGGCGCTTTTCCATTAATGATAATTGGCTCTCCCTTCCAATAATACCCGTTCTCTTCAACTTTAACAGACTTATCCCAGACGTTTCTATCCATTTCTGTTTTAACCATTATATCGTCAGGATTTTCTCCAATCATCAGCTGATATGCCTCTAAAGCAAGAGATACGCTATTCTCTTCTTCCTGCTCGGTATAAGGAACTGATTTTTTTCTTGCTGCCATAAATTACACTTTTTGATTTCTTAAAATCTCCACTTTCTTCTCAGCAACTTTTAATGCATCAATGTCAGCAGATTCGTCAATAATTTTATATGCAATTTGATCACTTATGTATTCATTTAGTAACGCTTTTTCGTCCTGTTTAAAAATTTTCGCAATGCCAAAAATTAATTGCCTTGTCGGTTGCCTCTGGTTGCGCTCAATTTTCCCCAATAAAGATGGGTCCATGTCCAGTTGAGCTGCAACTTTGCGTAAGGGTAATTCCGCATCCACTCTAAGCTGGCGGATGTATGCGCCAAAGAAAGTGATTTTTTGTTTGGACATTTTTCGTTTGGATAAAAAACGCCCTAAAAATAAGGACATTTTTTAAAAGGTCAATAATTGTCCACAACAAGTTATCAACAATTAAGAATTTGAAAGATTGTATGTTTACACTTAATGAAATATTCGCTTCTTCGTTTTATCTCTGTGTCTCTCCGTGCCTTCTCTGTGTACCTCTGTGTAATTCCAAAGCGGGGAGATGAGAAGAAAGAATGCAGAATGCAGGAATGAAGAATGAATTTCCAATTCACAAAACCTAAGATCCAACACCTAATCCCCAATGCCCAATGCCTTATGCCTGACTTGCGTTAGGGATTGAAGTGGAAAGCCCGGAGCGAGGAACGAGCGAGGACTTGGAACGGAAAGCCCGACCCGAAGGGGAACGCCATAAAGAATGAAGAATGAAAAATGAAGAATTGATAATTTCATGACGGGTGACGTGTAACGCGTCACGAAATTCTCACTACTTCCCCATTTAAAATCACAGTTTCGACTTTATTACTCCCGTATGCGTATGGCATAAACTCATAGCCAGGAATAGGTTTGGTGATGAACAGATTCGCCTTCTTGCCGCGGGCAATACTTCCGAGTTCATCGCTCAGACCCATAGCATATGCGCTGTTGATCGTGACTGCATGAATAGCCTCTTCAGGAAGCATATGGTAATTGATACAGGCAAGGGACAGGATGAATTGCATGTTTCCGGAAGGAGACGACCCCGGGTTGAAATCGCTGGCCATGGCAACAGGAAGGCCGGCATCTATCATCTTCCGCACAGGAGCATGCGTCAAACCCAGGAAAAATGCTGCTCCCGGAAGTACTGTGGGCATGGTTTCAGAACCTAAAAGGCATTTTATCTCTGCATCGCCTGTATATTCAAGATGATCAACCGAAAGTGCATTGTATTTCACGCCTACTTGGATCCCGCCGGAATAGTCCAGCTCATTGGCATGGATCTTCGCACGCAGACCGTATTTCATCCCGGCCAGCAGTATGCGGTCGGTTTCCTCAGGAGTAAAAAATCCCCGGTCACAAAAAGCATCGATGTAATCAGCCAGTCCTTCAGCCGCTACCTGCGGGATCATTTCATTAATAACCATATCCACAAACTCCTCCTGCCGTCCTTTGTATGCCGCCGGAACTGCATGTGCCCCAAGGAACGTTGCAACGATGGCCAATGGCGAAAGTTCTTTCAATCTCCGGATCACCCGCAGCATCTTCAGTTCATCTTCCACCGATAACCCATAACCGCTCTTGATCTCAACCGCACCGGTTCCAAACATCACGATCTCGTTCAACCGAACTAGCGCCTGCCCGACAAGCTCTTCTTCCGAAGCCTCATGCAACCCTTTTGCGGTATTGAGGATTCCTCCTCCCCGCTTCGCAATCTCCTCGTAACTCAATCCCCGTATCTTGTCGGCGTACTCGATCTCACGGCTGCCGGCATAGACCAGGTGTGTGTGCGAATCGCAGAAGGATGGAAAGACAAGTCGATCTGTTGCATCGATGATTTCTGGCGGACAAGCGGACAAGCGGACAAGTGGATTATTTATTTTTTCGTAATTTTTAATTTTTAATTCGTAATGCTCAGGCGTTGGAATTGTGTCAGAAGGACCGAAATCAATGATGCGGCCGCCTGAGATTAACAGCCATGCATCTTTGAGTGTGTTAAGATTTGCCATTTCCTTCCCTGAAATCTTCAGCCGGGGGTTTTCCTCAACCTGGATGAGCTCTTTGATATTTTTAATAAGGATGGACATTTTTTCACTATTTCTTCAGCGAAATTAAGGATTTTTCTCTTGCAGTTCTCAGATGGTAATTCCGATTTTTACTGCAGGAAATATAAAGTTCGTAACTCCCTGAGGTCGTTTGTTGAAAAAATTCTCAGAATTCTTTGTTAAAGAATCCCAACTAATCGAAAAGTTGTATCTTTGTAGTGAAGTATTCATCGTAAATTATTCACCTTAAATCCTTTCAGAAAATGAAAAGAATTTTGATACTTTTTATCGTTTTACTTATTGGCATAAGCTTTTCAGCATTAGCCAAGAAAGTTGAAATCCCGGATGCGAGGCTTGTCGCAAAGAACACCTATTATGAGCAGGTTAACCGTCATGATGCTGTTCCTTACCAGTCGATCGCCATCACGGGCGAATTCGTGGAAACATACAACAACCATGACGTCTACTATGTGTTCAATATCAACGAAACCAAAGGCTTCGTGATCATTTCTGCCGATGATATCTGTTACCCGGTCATTGGATTTTCTTTCGAATCTTCCTATTCTCCCTCCGGCCAGGCCGAGGGATTTGTTTACTGGATGAATGAACGGAAAAAGGAAATTGCTTCCAACATCGAAAATAATATCCAGGCTGATGATAAGACGACAGCCATATGGCAGCATTTGCTTACAACTGATGTCAGCCAGTTGCGGAACACCGAGAAATCGATCATGGATGTAGCTCCCCTGCTGACTTCCGATTGGGATCAGATTTTCCCTTACAATGATCTGGTTCCGATGGATACAATAAACTGCAATTCATTTGGCGGACATGTAACAACCGGATGTATTGCAACTGCAATGTCCCAGATCATGTATTACTGGAGGTGGCCCAATACCGGCGTCGGCTCTCATTGCGATAGTTATACCAATTACGGATCCTTGTGCGCGGATTTCGGTTCAACCACGTATGATTGGGACGGAATGACCAATCAACCTTCATCGGAATGTGATCCCGTTTCCCTGTTAATGTTACATACCGGTATTTCAGTTAATATGCATTACAATGTTGACGGTCTATGCTCTTCAGGCGCCTACACAACAGCTGTGGCAACTGCTTTACGGAACTATTTCAGGTATTCGTCATCCACCACCTATGTAAGTAAAAGTAATTATTCAACTGCAAATTGGAACACCCTTCTGCAAGGCGACCTGAATATAGGTGAAGTAATACAGTATTCAGGCCAGGGTCCTAGTGGCGGGCATTCATGGGTATGCGACGGCTACCAGGCAACCGATTATTATCATTTTAACTGGGGATGGAGCGGAAGTGATAATGGCTATTACTACCTCACCAACCTCGATCCCGGAGGAGAGACGTTTAATAATCAACAGGAAGCTGTTGTTCACATTACCCCTGACCCGACACAATATCCTTTGTTTTGCACCGGAACAACCTATGATACTACGTATGATTATGGTACCATTGAAGATGGTAGCGGCCCTGTCGCCAATTACCAGAACAACGCAAACTGCAGCTGGCTGATCGCCCCCGATGACAGTATAAGCTCGATCAATTTGAATTTTTCAAGGTTCAATACCGATCCGGCAGACATATTGACCGTTTATGATGGACCCACAACTGCATCTCCGGTTCTCGGAACTTATTCTGGCTCTACGCTGCCCACGGCTACACCAACCTCCACCGGCCCGCAAATGCTCGTCACCTTTGTTTCAAACAGCAGCACAACAGCTCCCGGATTCCTCCTCACCTATAATGCCATGCCGGTGACCTTCTGCAACAGCAGTACGACACTTACAGATGTGACAGGCGCTTTCAGCGATTACAGCGGACGGTTCCAATACCGCAACGGAACGACCTGCAAATGGTTCATCCAGCCAACCGGAGCAAACTCGATTACCGTCACCTTTGACAACTTCAATACCGAGCCCAAAAACGACAAAGTGAAGGTTTACAACATTGCAGTGAACCCGCCATCCTTGCTGGCCGAATACTCAGGCGATCATACTTCATTACTTCTTGATCCGGTAACTGCCAATTCCGGGAAAATGATGGTCATGTGGACTTCAAATAAGGACATCCGCGGTGCAGGCTGGAATGCAAGCTATACCGTGACTGTTGGAACTAATGACCAGAAAGCATTTGAGGATCTTTCCGTATTTCCGAACCCGACAGACAGAATGCTGAACATACAGTTCACAATGAACGAAATCCAATCGGTGAAGATCGAAATCATTTCATTGAAAGGGGAAACGATATATAACCAGAATCTTGGCAGTTTTAAAGGAATATTTGACAAACAGGTGGATATCTCCTCCCTGGCAAAAGGCATTTACATCTTACGCCTGATCAGTGATCTCGGAACCATCAACGAGAAGATCGTTCTTAAATAAAACTCATGACTCCGGTTTTCTTGTCTGCAGGAAAATCATCCGATATTTCCTGCAGGCCGGAGATTCAGGGGTTCAAAATCAAATCAACCTGCATGGCCTATCGTTTGATTTTTCTCCTTTCCATTCTGCTTACCGGTCAATCCATTTTTGCCAGGCAGGTTCCCATTGAGGATGCAAAACATGCGGCCCTGCAATTTTATTCTGAACGGGCCGATCAGTACATTTCCATGGATCATGCTCCTTTTTATATTTCCGGATCCTTCATCGTAAGTGAAAATGTCTTACCGGTTTATTACGTTTTTAATATTAATGATAAAGGATATGTGATCGTATCAGCAGATGATGCCGTTACCCCTGTTCTTGCCTATTCATTTGAAGGAATATATTCGGAAGAAAACCAGGCGCCTCAGTTCACTGCATGGATGGGACAATATGCCCGCCAGATCATTTATGCGAGAAAATCGGATGCCGTTCCTCTTCCGGTTGCTACCTCCACATGGAACCACCTGCTTAATCCAGGTAACTTTTCCCCTCTTGCACCTAAAGGAACCCTGGATGTTGAGCCCATGATCAACTCTGACTGGAACCAGCCCTCTCCCTACAATGAAATGTGCCCGGCTGATCCTGCCGGGTCAAACGGGCATGCCATCGTTGGATGCGTTCCCGTCTGTATGGGGCAGATCATGTATTATTACCGCTGGCCCGACCATGGGACCGGTTCCTATACCTATTTCGATTCCACCTATGGAACCCAGCATGTCAGTTTCGACAGTACCTGGTACCAGTGGAACAACATGAAAAATACCATCACAACCAGTGATCCTGGGATCGCCCAATTGCTTTACCACCTGGGTGTTTCGGTCGATTTGAGATACGGCCCATCCAGTTCCGGGATGTACAACCACAAGGCTGCTTATGCCCTGAGAACCTATTTTAAATATTCCCCGGAAACCCGTTATGTTTACCGGGATAGTACAAACCTGAACTGGGACAGCCTGATCATCGCCCACCTCGATCGAAAAATGCCCCTTTATTATGCAGGATGGTCGGTGCCGAATATCAACGGACATGCATTTGTTTGTGATGGTTACCAGGGTAGCGATTACTTTCATTTTAACTTCGGATGGAGCGGCTCCGATAACGGATATTTTTATCTCGACAACCTCACGCCCGGGGGGAATAACTTCAACCTTGCCCAAGAACTCATTATCAATATTTATCCGGATACACTCAACTATACTTATCCTCCTTATTGTGCCGGGACTCAGACTGTGACTTACGACCAGGGCAGCATTACCGACGGAAGCGGACCTGTACACAACTACCTTCCGGGAATCGATTGCAGCTGGCTGATCGATCCTCAAACCGCAACGGATTCCATCTCCAAAATAACATTGACTTTCGACCGGTTTGAAACCAATCCGGGTGATCTCGTTACCGTTTATGATGGTCCTGGTACGAGTTCTCCGGTTTTAGGCAGCTATTCGGGAACCACCCTCCCGCCATCTGTCTCATCAACAGGCAATAAAATGCGGATAACGTTCCTGTCTCAAGGTGGAACTCCTGCTTCCGGGTGGTCAGCCAATTATTCGACCACAGCTCCGGTTTGGTGCAGCGGGACGAAAACGATTACGGCCGATACAGCCGATATTACCGACGGAAGCCTTCGTTTTAATTACCACAACAATTCAACCTGCCGCTGGAAAATCATTCCGGCAAGCGGGAAAAAACCACTGACCGTTTATTTCAAGTCATTTGACACAGAACCGGTGAGGGACGTGCTTACGATCTTTGACCTTGAATCGCTTGATACACTGGCTGTCATTTCCGGGCATTACAGCTCACACGGACTTCCCGACTCGGTGACTTCTCCCAGCGGGAAAATGTTTATTTTCTTTTCGACCAACAGTTCCGTTACATCAGATGGATTTCATTTATATTATCCCAAATCTTCCATCGGCATCATTGAAAAATCCATGTTCACAGGGTTAAAGATTTTCCCAAACCCGGTTCATGAACAGATAAATGTGGATTTCTGGTGTACCAGGGCAACCCGACTGGAGATGACCTTGTCTTCCATACAAGGGCAACCTCTTTTAGTAAAAAATACATTTTTCCCGTCAGGAAGAAACCAGCTGAGCATGCCTGTCAGCAATGTTCCTTC
>PLMO01000169.1 GCA_003142515.1 Bacteroidales bacterium | reverse complement strand
TTGCCGACCCTGCATTGGAGCATATACAGTTTCGTATCCTGTATGGTGAATTCGATATCGAGCATGTTGTGGTAATGGTTCTCCAGCGTGTGCTGGATCTTATTCAGTTCTTTGTAGACCTTCGGCATGGAAGTTTCAAGGGAAGGGAGGTGCATGGTATGCTCGTTTTTCCCGATCTCGTTGATGGGATTCGGGGTACGGATACCTGCAACCACATCTTCGCCCTGGGCATTAGCCAGCCATTCTCCATAAAAATAGTTTTCACCGGTGGCCGGGTTACGGGTGAATGCAACCCCGGTGGCAGAGGTGTCGCCCATGTTGCCGAATACCATCGACTGAACATTAACGGCGGTTCCCCATTCATCGGGAATATTCTCGAACCGGCGGTAGGAGATGGCACGTTTTCCCATCCAGCTCTGGAACACGGCGCTGATTGCACCCCACAGCTGTTCCATGGCATCTTCAGGAAAAGGTTTTCCCAAAACCTCCATTACTTTTTTCTTATAGATATCGATCAGCTTTTTCAGATCATCGGCCGAAAGCTGGGTGTCGCTGTCATATCTTTTGGATTCCTTCATTTTGTGAAGTTCCCGCTCCAGCTGATATCTCACACCCATTCCTTCTGCGGGTTCAATACCGGCTGCTTTTTCCATCACCACATCCGAGTACATCTGGATGAGGCGGCGCTGGGAATCATAAACAAAACGCGGGTTGTTTGTCTTCCTGATCAATCCTTCCCGGGTAATATCGTTGAGACCGACATTCAGAACGGTTTCCATCATTCCCGGCATGGATGCCCTGGCGCCTGACCTGACAGAAACAAGCAACGGGTTATCCTTATCGCCAAAAATGGCGCCCATCTCTTCTTCGGTCTTCTTTAAACAATCTTCAACCTGTTTCTTTAACTCTTGCGGGTAGTTCTTGTTGTTTTCGTAGTAAGCCGTACATACTTCCGTGGAAAGGGTAAAACCGGCGGGGACAGGCAACCCGATGTTCACCATTTCAGCAAGGTTGGCACCCTTGCCGCCAAGCAGGTTCTTCATGTCTGCTTCACCTTCTGCCTTCTTACCTCCAAAAAAGTAAACATATTTTTTTTCTCTGGCATCTTTTGACATAGTTCACAATGTTTAAATAGTTGATAATCTATAATATTATACTGAATCTTGGCAGGTTTGCGAAAGCAAAAATGCTTAGATTCAGTTATACTGAGCGTTTGAGTTTGCTTTTTTTTGCAAACTCGAACAGCCGAAGTATAATATAAAAATTTGAATCGGCAAAAATACGAAAGTTTTTGCTGCAGGGAAGGGTATTTGTCAGGAAATTAATTTGCAATCAACCTTATTTTGATCACGAAAATCGTGACGCGTGACGCGTAACTCGTAACGAATGGTCAATTTTGCATCAAAATAACATTATTGTCATTACATTAACTAAACTTAGCTAAATTTTGTCATTGTATTGACAAAATTTGTATTTTTGATGAAAAGTTAATTATGCAGGTTATTAAAAGGGAAATGCAGGATCGATTGGCCGGAAGCCTGAAACCCAACAAAGTCAGCCTTTTGCTAGGCAGTCGCAGGGTTGGTAAAACATTCCTTATCAGAGAGTTAATTAAATCATATTCAGGTAAAGTACTCTTAATGAATGCTGAGGATTTGACGACACAAAAGTTGCTTTCAGAAAGATCCATTGAGAATTACAGGAACATTTTAGCCGGGGTTGATCTTCTGATTATTGATGAAGCCCAGGTGATACCGGAAATCGGTAAGATCCTTAAATTGATAGTTGACGAGGTACACGGGATCAAGATAATCGCATCTGGATCTTCTTCCTTTGATCTGTTGAATCTATCCGGAGAACCCTTGACCGGTAGAAGTACGAGTTTTAAGCTATTCCCACTCGCGCAATCAGAATTCAGTTTCATTGAAAACCCGGTTGAAACAAAACAACATCTCGAAGGAAGATTGATTTTCGGCGGCTATCCCGAATTGATTCATCTTCCAACCCAGGAAGAAAAAATAAACTACCTGACCGATCTCGTTCATCATTATCTGTTACAAGATATTCTTGCACTGGAAGGGTTGCGGGCTTCTTCGAAGATGATGAATCTCATACGCCTGCTTGCATTTCAGGTTGGCAATGAAGTGTCATATCATGAATTGGGAAAACAATTAAATCTCAGTAAAAATACAGTCGAAAAGTATCTTGATCTGCTTTGTAAAGTATTTGTTATTTTCCGACTGGGAGCATACAGTAAAAACCTACGGAAGGAGATCGTCAAAACCAGCAAGTGGTATTTTACTGACAATGGAATCAGGAATGCTGTTTTGTCTGATTTCAAACCATTTAACCTTCGGACGGATCGCGGTGAATTATGGGAGAATTATATTATCGGAGAAAGAATCAAGCGAAGCAGTTACTGTGGATCATTTGTCAATTATTATTTCTGGCGTACTTACGATCAGCAGGAAATTGACCTGGTCGAGGAAAACAATCAACAGATCACAGCCTATGAAATAAAATGGACGGATAAACCGGTCAAACCCCCGATCGCTTTCCGGAATGCCTATCCTGAGGCTGAATTCTACGTGATTACGCCAACGAATTACTTACCTTTGATTATGTAGCCGAATTAACGAAATCTTGTCACGTGTCACGCGTTACGCGTTACGCGTCACGAAATTTTCAATCCAGCGTCCAGCATCAATCCTGAAATACCCCTAATATTCTACTTTCCCTATATTGGCCATGTTCCAGAGGATCCATTGCTGCCGGTTCAGGAGATAAACCGATGGACGGGAAGGATTCCATTTCCGGGGATTGGGAAGAATGGCTGCGATGAGTGCCGCCTGGTCGCGGGAGAGGCCGGATGCAGGCTTATGGAAATACTTTTGTGAGGCTGCTTCGGCTCCATAAATGCCATTTCCCATTTCGATCACATTCAGGTAAACCTCCATAATCCTTTTTTTCCCCCAGACAGTTTCGATGAGAAACGTAAAGTAGACCTCGAGCCCTTTCCGTATCCAGCTCCGGCCGGACCAAAGGAAGACATTTTTAGCAGTCTGCTGGGAAATAGTACTGGCTCCATGAACTCTCCTGCCCTTCTTGTTATCATTGTAATCCCGCGCTTTCTTGATGGCCTGAAGATCAAATCCTGAATGTTCAATGAAACGGTTGTCTTCAGAAGCCACAACAGCCAGCTGAAGCTGGGAAGAGATCTCATCCAGCGATTTCCACTCTTTTTTCAGCCGTAAAGGTTCCCCATTGATCTTCTGCTGTACCATCCGGATCAGCATCAGCGGGGTTACCGGGGGATTAACAAAACGATACAATACAACAAAGAAGATCGAAGAACTGAAAAACAAGATCAGGAAATATTTCAGGAAGCGGAAAAGGAATTTCCGGAATTTCTTCATCCTTCACTATTTAACTGAACTTATATATTGATCGAGATCGTCTTTCGATTTATTACTTCTCAATACGTCCTTTACATCATTATAGTTCTCAGGATCATAACAATGCTTGTAGGCATCTTTTGCAAGAGCCAACCGTGAAGCATCGCCGCTCAGAAGATACATGGCTTCAGCGATCTGGCGACTGTACAGGCAATGTGATTCGACCATTTTTTTTGCCTGGCTTAGTTTTATAGGGTCAAAAGGAGCGCTGGAGATGGCTATTGTTGATGCCTGGAAATCAGGTTCAGACATGGGATTATCACATCCTGCTCCTGTTTTCTTTGCAGCGGATTCACTCTTGGCATTATTTTGTTTGTCCTCTTTTTGAGTGGAAGACGACTGAGGTGTTTCTTTTACAGCTTCCTGGGTATGGATATAATCCGAGCTGGTTTTCTCAAGGATATAATCATTTTTCTTACCGTGTCTTACGACATAAAAAAGTTCACCGGAAGTGGAGTTGAATATCGTTTTTTCGATTTCCCGGATACTGACATCTGTAAATGCAATTCTGAGTTTGATCGTAGGTCCATGCAAGCCTTCGATCTTCACATGGTCGGCCGGCGTGGAATTTTTCTGGTCACCATTGACAAAGACGGTGAAATTTTCACCTTTTTCGGAAAAAACAGTCAGGGATGTTCCCTGGGTCATAGCTTTCACAGAGAAACCGAAAGCCATGAGAATAATAAATGTTCTGATGAGAGTTTTCATAATTGGATGTTTTTTTGCAAATGTACATCACTTTTGAGCCCGGGTCAGTGAAAAATCAAGAAATTGCCCAAACCTCTTTAAAACGTTACAAATTTAAGTTTTTTTCCTAATTTTGAATTCCATTTTCTAACTCCCATCCTGATGAGCAATTATATCGGAATACGCAAGGAAGATAAGTATTTACTTGAAAAACGGGCTCCGCTTACACCGAAACACGTTGAACGGTTAGTCAGGCAAAAAAAACTTGATATTGTTGTTCAGTCATCGAACAAGCGGATTTTTAAAGATGAAGAGTACCGGAAAGCCGGTGCTGAAATTGAAGAGGATCTGAAGAAATGTTCAGTCATTTTCGGCGTCAAGGAAATTCCGGTATCCTTATTCGAACCGGATAAAACCTATGTATTCTTTGCGCATGTGAGCAAAGGGCAGCCCAACAATATGCCAATGCTGAAGAAGATGATGGAGCTGAAATGCAACCTGATCGAATATGAAAAGATCATAGATGAACAGGGTAAACGGCTTATTTTTTTCGGTAAATATGCAGGGTTTGCCGGAATGATCAACTCCTTCTGGGCGCTGGGATTAAGGATGAAGGATCATGGATACATCTCGAACCTATTGAAGATTAAGCAAACGCACCACTATCATTCGTTGAAGGAAGCCAGGGAGGATATCTCCGCCATCGGTCAGCGGATCGCCGAAAAAGGGATTCCTCATGAACTTTTGCCTTTCGTTATTGGTTTTACAGGCTACGGGAATGTATCGCAGGGTGCCCAGGAGATCTGCGGATTATTGCCGGTCAAGGAAATTTCCCCCGAAAAACTGCTCGAACTCCGGAACCGGAAAAATTTACCGGACAACATTGTCTACAAAGTGGTATTTCACGAAGAGGACCTTATGGAACACATTGTTGGGGATCCTTTCGATCTTAATGACTATTATGCAAATCCCCGGAATTACCGAAGTGTTTTTGAGAAATACATTCCCCATCTTTCCATGCTGATCAATTGCATCTACTGGGATAAACGTTACCCCCGGTTAGTCACAAAAGAATACCTGAAAAAGCTATTTTCCAAAGGTCGACCGAAACTGAGCGTAATTAGTGATATCAGTTGTGATGTGGAAGGATCGGTGGAGTGTACGCTGAAACCAGCTTCGATCGACGATCCCATCTATATCTATAATGCTGAAACCGAAAAAATAACGATGGGTCATGATGGGGAAGGAATGCTGATCATGTCCGTGGATATACTGCCGGCAGAGTTGCCACGGGATGCGTCAATCGGTTTCGGGGATGTTTTGGTGAATTTTGTAAAACCCATCGCAGATGCCGATTTTGAAGATTCCTTTGATGACCTGGATCTTCCGAAAGCCATAAAAAAAGGATTGATCCTTCACCGGGGCGAACTCACGCCGGATTTTAAATACCTGGAGGAGTTTCTAATTGATAATTGACAATTGATAATTGATATTTATTTCGCCATTTCACTATTTCGCTACTTCGCTATTTCGCTTCTTAATCAAGCATCTAATCGTAATAAAAGTTAGCAACCCATTCAACTACTATGAAAAAGATACTAATCCTCGGCGCCGGCCTCGTAGCAAACCCTATGATTCAATACCTGCTGGGGAAAAATTTCAAGGTTTCAGTAGCCTCTAATACACCCGACAGGGCGGAAGTTATGGTCGGAAATCACCCCGCCGGCCGTACCATTTTCTGGGAGGGGGATGATGAAGAAACGCTGGATACGTTGGTTGCAGGACATGATCTTACTGTGAGCTTATTGCCTTACCGGTTCCATGTAATGGTTGCAAAACATTGCCTGAAACACAAGAAGAACTTAGTCACATCTTCCTATGTGAAGCCTGAGATGATGGTATTGGATGAAGAAGCAAAGCAGGCCGGAATACTTTTTCTGAATGAGATGGGCCTGGATCCGGGAATCGATCATATGTCGGCCATGCGCATCATTGATAAGATCCATGCCAATGAGGGCGCTGTCCTTGAGTTTTATTCCATCTGCGGGGCACTTCCAGCCCCCGAAGCTGCCGGTAATCCGTTCCGGTATAAGTTCTCCTGGAGCCCCAAGGGCGTGATCCTGGCCGGAAACAATGATGCACATTTTCTTCGTCATGGCAAAGAGGTAAGCATCCCGACCATAGACCTTTTTAAAGATCCTTTCGAAGTAGATTTTCCGGAAGTCGGCAAACTCGATGTCTATCCTAACCGGGATTCGATGGCTTACCAGACGATCTATGGGATTCCGGAAGCAAGAACGGTATTTCGCGGCACGTTCCGTTACAAAGGCTGGTGCGAAACCCTCGATGTGATCAAACGGCTAAACCTCATTTCCGGTGACGCTTTCGACATGAAAGGAATGACCTATGCGGATATGGTCAATCACCAGATGGGCAAACAGGATTCAACCGGAATACGGCAGCAGGTCGCAGTTTACCTTGATATTCCTATAACTTCATATGCTCTTGATGCCCTTGAGTGGCTTGGTTTGTTCAAAGCAGAACCGATGGGCAGGGGGATTGATTCGACCTTCGAAGTGACTTCAGATCTGATGATCAGCAGGATGGGACTTGGACCCGATGAACGGGATATGGTTGTCTTACAACATACCTTCCTTGCAGGCTATTCCAATGGAAGGAAAGAAGTGATCAGGTCACGGATGCTGGATTTTGGCACCCGGTCTGCCAATACTTCCATTGCACGGACGGTATCTCTGCCTGCAGCCATCGGTGCGGAAATGATCCTTCTCGGAAAGATTACGGCCAAGGGCGTTCACATCCCTGTCATCCCCGAGATCTACAATCCTGTGCTGGATCAGCTCGAAAACATGAACATCAGGATGGTGGAGGAATACGGTTTGCCTTTAAGTGAAAATATTACATGAAGTTCTCAGGTATGCCATCTATCCTCATCATCGTAATCGCGATCATTTTTGTTTATGCACTTTTTAGTGTAATGAAGAAAAAGGATGGGAGTGTAAACGCAAAGCCCCGGACAGGAGGCAAATATGGAAAATGGATTGGTGGAGGACTCGGATGGGCATTCGGTGGGCCTATCGGGGCCATCCTGGGTTTCGCCATGGGTTCTGTGCTGGATGGGGTGAGGATAGAAAAGACTTACTACCAGGGTACCGCCCGGGGAGATTTTGCCATGAGCCTGCTGGTACTTTCGGCAGCCGTGATGAAAGCCGACGGAAAAGTGGTAAAATCGGAACTGGAGTATGTAAGGAATTTTTTTCTTTCACAATTTGGCGCCGAAGAGACCAACCGCCTCATCCAAATCCTCAGAGAGGTTTTAAACCAGGAAATCAACCTCAGGGATGTGAGTGTCCAGATCGGACAATTCATGGATTATCCTTCCCGCCTGCAGCTCCTGCACTATCTTTTCGGGATCGCAATTGCCGACCGGCAATTCGATAAAGCAGAAGAAAGAGTCATCGAACAGATTGCAGGATACATGGGTGTCGATTCTTCCGATTTTGCTTCCATAAAAGCCATGTTCGTCAGGAATATCAACAATGCATATGATATCCTTGAACTCACTCCGGATGCATCCAACGAAGAAGTGAAGAGAGCTTACCGCAAGCTGGCTATTCAGTATCACCCGGATAAAGTTGCCCACCTGGGTGAGGATATCAAAAAGGCCGCTACTGAAAAATTCCAGGCACTAACTGTGGCATACGAACAAATCAAAAAGCAAAGGGGAATGAATTAAAGTATGAAGTACGAAGGACGAATAAATTAAGATTTTTCATTTTTACTTATTAAAATTCGTACTTCGTACTTTGCACTTATCTTCTTTGATATTTCCCCATCAGTTCTCCCTTTCCGAGGATATGTCCTTCCATCAACTTTTCGAGTTCAGCGGCTGATAATCCTTCATCCGCTTTGAGAATAACATCGAGTGCATATACCCGGAAATAATATCGGTGGATCCCGGATGGAGGACAAGGCCCGTAATAACCCAACAACCCGGAATCGTTTTTTCCTGTCTTGATAGACTCGGAAATAACCCTGCCAAGCTGAAAATTCTCGGGCAGTCGATTTACCGATACCGGGATGTTGAAGAGAACCCAGTGGATCCAGGTTCCGGAGGGAGCATCAGGGTCGTTGCATATCAAGGCAAATGAACGTGTTCCCCGGGGAATTCCCGACCAGGAAATATCCGGAGAGATATTGAATCCGATACAGGTGTACCTGACAGGAATCAGTCCCTCATGCTGAAAACTTTTGCTGCTTATAATCATAGTATTTCTGGTTCCGGGAGAGCCGGTTTGTCCAATGGTAATGCTGAATGGCCATGTGATGAACAGGATCAGCCATAATGCTTTGCTGCAGAGTGAACGTGTCATGGTATCAATTTTTTCTGATGGGCTTTAAAATTACGATAACCGGAAAAATAATTATGCTATTTTTGGAAGAAACTTTTCATATCCCATGAAGAAGATTGCGATATTGTTTGTTCTGATTGCATTTTCCGCGCCAAGCTTTGCTTTAAATTAACCCTACCCGATTATCATCGTTTTTCTGAAACTCGGATCGGATATGTTGGATGATATCCCGGTCAAGGGGTCCTTTTTCCAAAGCCCGGAGGTTTTCTTTAAGGTGATCTGTGCTCGAAGTTCCCACAATACAGGTGCTGACTCCTTCGGTATAGGCTGAAAAACGAAGGGCAAGTTCCAGCCAGTCCATCCCGTGAGGGTCGATGCTCATCTTTTTTAACCTGTGCCAGTATTCTGCACTGTTATGGCCCACAGGAGGCGAACTGTGCCGCCAGGGAGCATTTGCAATGGGTCTTTTTGCGATCACTCCGAGACCTTGTCTGACTGCTTCAGGCAGGGTATCGTCTATGATCCTCTGGTCGCAAATATTTACCGAAGCCTGAATACTGTCGAACCTTCCAGTTGAGATCACAAATTTTAATGCTTCATTTTCTCCGGAATAGGCAATAAACCGGACTTTTCCTTCTTTCTTCTGCTTTTCCAGGCCGCGTATGACATCTCCTTTCTCGAGGATATCCAATGAGCAGGAGTGAAGATGGACGATATCGATAGTTTCGGTTTTCATGAGTTTCAGCGCCTGCTCAATGCCGCCTGTTACTGCCTCGTAAGTCCAGTCGGGTTGCCATTGCACATCATAACCCACCTTTGTCGAAAGGATAAACTCACTCCTGCGGTGCGAAATAAATTGCCCGATCCTCCGTTCCGATTGGCCATAGGCACGGGCTGTATCAATAAGATTGATCCCGAGATCTAGGACTTCATTCAACATTCTGTCAGCAGTTACATCATCCACTCTTGCATTGCCGATATACATGGCACCGAAACCAAGGATTGAAACTTCCACTCCAGTCTTTCCGAATTTTCTTTTTTCCATAAGTTCTTGGATTTGGGTAAGAATGCTTGTAGCAGAGGAATATTTTATTACCGGTCGAAGAAAGGGTTCTTCTCACTTACGGAAAGAGGGATACCGAAAGCGATCTTCACTTCTTCCCCCATGAATTTCATTTCCAGGACTGCCTGCCCGATGGTATACATTACACGATTGTCGACCCGGTGATCCATAGCGATACTTACTGCGGAACCGATGGCAATTCCCAGATCGCCGGTGTTAAATGAGCAGGGAAATTCAGGATGCAGATCTTTTTCGTCGCAATTCGCAAAACCGCAGCGACCGCATAGTTTTAAACCCTGGGATTGGATCCTGGTTCCTAGCAGAACAATTGACTGTGCTTTCCGGATATTATCTGCATCCCTGAGAAAGGAGGGAGTTCCATCAGGCCGGTTCCCGATCTCATCCATTTTTTTGGCAATTATCTCAATGTCGGTTCCGGTGGCCATTGCCAATACCAGGTTGTCGATCCCTCTTGCTTTTGGGGCAGTGCGGGCGGCGGTTAACATAAATTCCGCAACCCTTTTGACCGTTTCCAGCCGGATCATTTCTTCAGTGATTTGGGTCATAATGTGAGAATGATTTTCTAAAGCAAAGATAGCGGTTTTCCGGAATCAGGAACATCCATTGACAAAGGATGCTTTACCTTTGCTTCCACTTATCCTCCACCAAGATGAAGAATACATTCTCGGATAAAATCATTAATTTCTATGACAATCTGGAAATAAAAATAACCTTGCCGGAAGGAGTCTCGGTCATGAATCCTTTTTCAGCTGTTGAGATTAAAGATCTTTCCGGAAAATTTTATCGGAAGTTTTATAAAGATACTCTTCCAAGGACAATGGTACTCGGGATAAATCCCGGCCGGTTCGGAGCAGGTGTTACCGGGGTTACATTTACTGATCCCATAAGACTTGAGAAGGATTGCGGCATCATCAATTCATTGGATAAACGTTCCGAGCTTTCTTCCATCTTCATCTATGAAATGATCAACCAGTATGGGGGACCAGAAAAATTCTATTCAAAGTTCTACCTAACAGCCATATGTCCGCTGGGATTCGTTAAGAACGGAAAAAATATGAACTACTATGATGACAAGAACCTGGAGAAATCCATCACCGGTTTCATTGTTACAAGTCTTCTCGAACAGATCAGAATTGGAATCGACTGTAAGCGTTGTATTTGTCTTGGGGAAGGGAAGAATTTTGAATTCCTTGAAAAGCTTAACCGGAAATATAATTTCTTTGATCAGGTTACCCCCCTTGCGCATCCGAGATTTATCATGCAGTACCGGCTAAAGAAGAAGGANNTGTGATCATGAAATTCATTAATCCATGAAACAGTATAATGCAATTATTATTGATGATGAGAAGATTATTCGTAGAGCACTGGTTTTATTATTGGCTGAATATTGTCCTGAAATCAGAGTTTGTGGTTCTGCAGGATCAGCCCAGGAAGGGCGGGAAATGCTCAAATCGTATGAGGTGGATTTTATTTTCCTGGATATCTCCATGCCCAAAGAAGATGGTTTCGCTTTTCTCNNCGGAAGATTTACCATGAATCACTGGATAACCTGCATGAAAATATCCATTCGGAAGAAAAGTTGATCACAAAGATCACAGTCCGTGAGCAATTTGGTTTCAGGATGGTCAATGTTTCCGACTTGATGTATTTACAGGCCGATAGTAATTATACCATCCTCCATTTGTCGGGATTGGACAAGATCGTTGCGACCCGTTCGCTGGGTGAATTTGAGAAAATACTTGAACATCCCGCCTTCGTCAGGATTCATAAATCGACAATTATAAACATGAATTATCTTCGTGCTTATTCGAGTTATGAAGGGAATTTTGCCGAGCTGAATGATGGCACAAAACTGAGTATTTCACGAGGAAAGCTGAATGACTTCCGGGAGGCTATAAAACATTTCTCAAAATAACCGGAGTAACGGGATAAGGAAGTCGGCAGTCGACTGCCGACTGAGGACTGCCGACTATAACCATACTGGTACAACCAACACAACCCTCGTTCCCGGATTCGCAGCGCCGGGATAGGTTTCAAAGAATTCAATGGCTGTTTTGATGGAAAATTTTTTGCCGAGAAGCTCAAGCCTTTTTCGTGTCATTTCCATGCCGAGGTGTAAGTGCTTTTCCTGTTTTGTTGAATAAGCCTCAGAACGCTTTATGCCAATCCCGTTATCTTCGATAATGACTGTCATGGATTTTTCATCCTGCATTTGGAATTTGATGTTGATCTGGCCTTTGTCTTCCAATGCAGCGATCCCGTGCCAAATGGCATTCTCAACAAAAGGCTGAATGATCATGGAAGGGATCCGGACGTCAGCCTCTTCCACATTCTCATCCATTTCAATGTTGTAATCAAACTTATTTTCCATTCTCAGCCTTTCGAGATCAAGGTAATTCTTTAACCGGTCGATCTCCTCTTCAAGGTTGATGCTGGCAGCGTTGATAGCATTGAGGTTTTGGCGGATTAACCGGGCAAACTGGGAAAGGTATAACCCTGCTTCATTCGACTTTTTCTCGAGAAGATAAGTCTGTATCGACCCTAAAGAATTAAAGATGAAATGAGGATTCATCATCGATTGAAGCGCTTTCTGCTCCAATGTGATCAGCTGGTTGTCCAATTCCCTGCGCTTTATCTGGATGTTTTTTCTCCGGATAATGATCAACGCAATCAACCCTGTAAATAAAAGGGATAGAAACACAAAGAAAATCGGATGCTGCCAGAAGTGAGCTTTGATGGTAATTTTAAACTCAATGGGTTTGCTCCATTCAGAAGTTATTTTGCGAGCTCTTAATTTAAAAGTATAATTACCCCTTGGTACGTTTTGGTAAACTATATTGATTCCCTTCCCTGTTGTCCATTCATGATCAAAACCTTCAAGTTTGTATGAAAATATTACAGGACTGCCGGAATATTGAATGCTGCCAAAGCCGAATTTGATCTTGGCATTTCCTGTTAATGTCATCTTTTGTTTTGTAAGATCAGCCTCGGTATCGCTGACCATTATATATTGAAAATAGGGTATCGGCGTTTGAGGCCTGATTTTAATAAGCATAGCCTCCGGAATGACTGTCAGGCCATCGTCGGAACCAACATAAAGTGAATCGTTATTCACCAGGATATCATGGATTGTACGGAAGTTGATATCGATAAATTGCAGTTGCACGGGCTTATTCTCCAGGATGTTTAAAGGATTGTCGCATTTGTAAATATTCCTGAAGGTTGACAGATACAATGTAGGTTCCTCGTAAACAGCTTTTCTTACTTGAAGGTCAATTGGTGAATTAAAAGCAGCGGTGAGGTTAATAAAATTGTGATGGTTATATAAATACATACTATCACCGTCGATATTAAATAATTCAGTGGAGTCGTTCAAAATAAGATGATCCGTGATTATTTTATTGTCGAACCTGGATAATGCCAGGTATGGTGTAATCGAATCCTTACGAAAAAGATAGTTCTTCTTTGCATTGATGATAAGGTCATCATTTAAATTATAGAAAGTATTATTTATATGCACACCGATATTTATTGCTTTGAATTGCTGGAAGTATTTGTAAATGTTATAAATATACACGTCACTACCTCCGAATGAATTTAATTTATCTTCTCTTTTATTAATTACCATTTTTTTGACTTTATACAGTGTTTTGGTTAACGATTTATAAGTTATTTGTTTTGTTATGTAATCTATCGCAATACCTTTAAAAGCATAATAAAAAGAGCCTTGTGCACCTATAATTAAGGTATTATTTTTCAATTGGAAAACCTGTGTAGATGGAAAATCTTCGATCTGATATTTTAAAGTATAAAAATCATTATTCTTTAACAAGTATACCAATTTACCATTCGTAAACCAAAGACCCATTCCATACTTTGCATCCAAAGCCGTAATTCCCCTATTCTGGAATAAAGAATTCTCGTAATGCCTGTGAGCGTTCAGGTATGGACTGATCTTATAAACGCCATCGTTCATCGAACTTATCCATATATTTTTTTCGTTGTCCTGGATAATCGCCTGGCCTTCTTTTATGTCAAAATGACGCACAATTTTGTTATTCCGGAGGCAAAAAACTACTTTATCAAATGTAACTATCCATAAAAATCCGCCGGTATCTTCCAGAATTGATCTTATCCCCGTATACTTATCCGGCATTTTAAAAGGCATTGAAGCACTCTCAATCTGAAATTCATCGTTAAATTTGAATACGCCATTCTGATAAGCAGAAATATAAAAAGAATTATTCCGGCTCGGATAGACCTGCCAGATATTGACTAAATCGGAAATTTTAACTGGATTTTTAAATGAGGTATTTAGTTTGAATATTTCAACACCTGTCCAAAGTATGAATTCACCCTTTGAGTTCCTGCAAAGATATCTTATAAGCAATTCTCCATTATTTTTACCATTTGTTTGATCTCTGATAATTTTTTCATCTAATACGTACTTTTTGACTTGATTTCGCGCATCTAGACAAAATATTTCAAGCCAGGTGTTATAGAAATAGATCTCTTGATTTTTATCGTTGTAAAAATCAATAAAGAATTTTTTATTTTTAATTGAATCCAGGAATGGAGCATT
>PLMO01000161.1 GCA_003142515.1 Bacteroidales bacterium | reverse complement strand
ACCAGAAAATCCATGTCCCGTAGGGACTTATATGGTACTTTGCAATTTATTTCTATAAATATCAAGTCCCTGACGGGACTTACGAAAAAGCAGAAGTTAATTCCGGAAATGTCAAATCCCTGACGGGACATTCGAAATTAACGGAAGTCAAGTCCGTTCTACACGTAACCTGGGTGTAAATTTTAGTTTTTAATTTGAAAATCCAATAATTTTTGAACTTTGGAAAAATACAAAATTGTTTATTTTTGCAAAGATCAAATCCCTGAATTATTAACCCTTAATAAGTTTGTTTATGTTTAAAGGACACCCAAAAGGACTTTTCGTAGCGTTTTTCACCAATATGGGGGAACGTTTTGGTTTTTACACCATGATCGCCATCCTGGCTTTATTCATTCAGGCGAAATTCGGTTTCGACTCCACACGTGTCAGCCTGATATACGGGATCTTCATGGCCATGCTATATTTCCTGCCTCTGGTCGGCGGCCTGCTGGCAGATAAATGGCTTGGGTATGGAAAGACCATCAGCATTGGCATTATCGTGATGTTTATGGGGTACCTGCTCTTATCCATTCCTTCGGTACACGGGGAAGGCCTGGGCCTTGTCATTTGTGCCCTGGGTGTGATTGCTTTGGGAACCGGCCTTTTCAAAGGTAATCTTCAGGCGCTTGTAGGTAACCTTTATGATGATCCGAAATACAGCGGCGTAAGGGACCGTGCCTTTAACATCTTTTACATGGGAATCAATATCGGCGCCATGTTTGCACCTACTGCCGCAGAGAAGGTCAGTAACTGGATCCTGAAAACCTACCATTATACCTATGATGCAAAAATACCGGCCCTGGCAAATAATTGTCTGGGTGGAAAACTTGCCGATCCGTCTGCCTTTCTCACTATTGCCCAGCACCAGGATCCTTCGGTAACAATTGGAACCCTCCAACAATTTTCAACACAATACCTGGATGCGCTGGGGAAATCGTATCACTGGGCATTCAGTGTTGCATGTATCAGTCTGATTATCTCTATGTGTATCTTCTGGATCTTCAGAAAACATTACAAACAGGCCGATCTTACAGAAAAGCAGAAATTAAAGAGCCAGGAATATAAAGCACAGGTGATCGAACTTAACCCTAAGCAGATCCGTGAACGGTTGATCGCATTGTTCCTTGTTTTCTTTGTGGTGATCTTCTTTTGGATGTCTTTCCAGCAGAACGGGCTTTGCATGACATTCTTTGCCCGTGATTATACGCAGCCAACTGTAGGGAAATTCACCAACCTGTTTTTCGACCTGTTCGGATTGCTTCCCATTTTTATTTCTGTGATAGGGTTCGTTTACCTTGTGAAGAAAAGAAGTTCTGCAACCACACGGGTAATCGGCGGGATTATTTTCGCCGGATTTGCAGTTCTCGCAATTCTCCGGTTTATGGGTTACCAGGATATCAATCCTTTCACTCCACAGAAATTCCAGCATTTCAATCCTTTCTTTATCGTTGCACTTACACCACTGATAATCGGGATCTTCGGATGGCTTAATAAAAGAGGGAAAGAACCGTCTGCCCCACGGAAGATAGGTTATGGGATGCTGATAACTGCCGTGGCTTTCGGAATCCTTATCATCGCTTCCATCGGGATGCCAAGCCCTAAATCACTCGGAGGTACCGTAGCACCATCCAATTTCCTGGTTTCTCCTTATTACTTAGTCATTACGTATTTCATCCTGACCATAGCGGAATTATTTTTAAGTCCGATGGGAATTTCATTTGTTTCAAAGGTAGCTCCGCCCAAATACAAAGGAACCATGCAAGGGGGGTGGTTTGCAGCAACCGGCATCGGTAATTTCCTGCTTTTTGTAGGAGGTTGGATGTGGGGATTTATGCCGTTATGGGGACTATGGCTTGTTCTCGTCATATGCTGCCTGATGTCAGCCCTTTTTATCTTTTCTGTCATGAAAAGATTGGAAAGGGTTACAACGAGTTAAAGAGGTTATACGGAAAAAATTGTGTGATAAACCGGGAATCCCGGCTTAGCTTTCTCTCACCGATTCAGTAATGCAATCATATCATCCATCTGGTTTTTGACATTGATGATGGGGCGGAAGAATTTTATTTACGTTAAAAAATGTAACCATACCGACTAAATATTAAATTTGTAAGATATTATTAAATTCAAGTATTTAAATAATTATTTTCCAAAGAAAATTGATTATGGATTTCAAATTCACAGAAGAACAGAAAATGATCCGGCAGTCGGCCAGGGATTATGCACAACGGGAACTGATCAAGGATGTCATCGAAAGGGATGCAAAAGCCGAATACCCGGCACACCACGTAAAAGCGCTGGCAGAGCTGGGCTTTTTGGGAATGCTTGTCGATTCGAAGTATGATGGGGGAGGTATGGATACCATCTCTTATGTACTTGCCATGGAAGAAATTTCCAAAGTCGACTCCTCCGTTGCTGTGATCATATCCGTGAATAATTCACTTGTTTGTTATGGGATCGAAGCATTTGGCACAGCGGATCAGAAGGAACGGTTCCTGAAGCCGCTGGCACGTGGCGAAATAACCGGGGCATTTCTTTTATCGGAGCCGAATGCGGGATCGGATGCCACTTCCCAAAAAACAATGGCTGTTGACATGGGCGACCACTATCTTGTGAATGGTACAAAAAACTGGATCACAAACGGGAATTCAGCCTCCACTTATGTACTGATCGCGCAGACTTATCCTGAAAAAGGACATAAGGGGATCAATGCATTGATCGTCGACCGGCATTCACCGGGGATTTCGCTGGGTCCCCATGAAGATAAAATGGGAATGAGGAGTTCCGATACTCATTCGGTGATGTTTACGGATGTGAAAGTCCCGAAAGAGAACCGTCTGGGAGAAGATGGTTTCGGATTCAAGTTCGCGATGAAAACCCTCGAAGGAGGGCGCATCGGGATTGCTGCCCAGGCGCTGGGTATCGCATCCGGAGCCTATGAACGCGCATTAAAATATGCCAAAGAAAGAAAAGCATTCGGAACAGAGATCATCAATCACCAGGCCATTGCCTTTAAGCTGGCAGAAATGCATACACGCATTGAAGCCGCACGTTTTTTCTGCCTGAAGGCCGCCTGGTTGAAAGACCAGAACCAACCCTATGGGACAGCCAGCGCCATGGCCAAGTATTATGCTGCTGAAACCGCAATGTATGTTACCACCGAAGCCGTGCAGATCCACGGAGGGTACGGGTATGTAAAAGAATACCATGTGGAACGACTGATGCGCGATGCCAAGCTGACACAGATCTATGAAGGGACCTCCGAGATCCAGCAGATAATCATCTCCAGGGCTATCATGAATGATTAAACTTTCCATGAATGCAGGTACCTGAAAGTTATCAGCCTAAAAATCATATTCGCATTGTCACTGCAGCCTCTCTTTTCGACGGACACGATGCAGCGATCAATATCATGCGGAGGATCCTCCAGGCAAGCGGCGCTGAAGTGATTCACCTTGGCCATGACCGGTCGGTTCAGGAAGTGGTGGAATGTGCCATCCAGGAAGATGTGCAGGCCATTGCCATGACCTCATACCAGGGCGGGCATATGGAATATTTTAAATACATGTACGACCTGCTTAAGGAAAGAGGATGTTCCCATATCCGGATTTTTGCCGGTGGAGGAGGAGTCATCCTTCCGCATGAGATCAAAGAATTGCATGAATACGGCATTACCCGAATCTACTCTCCGGATGACGGGCGGAAAATGAGCCTCCAGGGAATGATCAATGATCTGCTTGAATTATCGGATTTTTCGCTCGGGAAGGTAAATTCATCCGACATTCATAAACTGAAAGAGAAAGAAGACAAGATCATTGCGAACCTGATAACAGCTGCAGAAAACTTCCCGGAAGAAACAAAACCAGTTCTTGAAAAGATTGAAAAGCTTGCAGCGAAAAGCAAGATCCCTGTCTTGGGTATCACCGGAACCGGCGGTGCAGGAAAGTCATCGCTGGTGGATGAGATCGTGCGAAGGTTTCTCTTCGATTTCCCGGATAAAACATTAGGCATTATCTCCATCGATCCAACGAAACGCAAAACGGGCGGGGCATTGCTCGGTGACCGTATCCGCATGAATTCGATTTTCAGCTCTAGGGTATACATGCGCTCGCTGGCCACCCGCCAATCGAATCTTGCCCTGTCAAAATATGTGAAAGACGCGATCAACATCCTGAAAGCAGCAGCTTACGACCTGGTGATCGTGGAAACATCCGGGATCGGCCAATCCGATACGGAAATCGTGGATCACAGCGACCTCACCCTGTATGTCATGACCCCGGAATTCGGAGCTGCCAGCCAGCTGGAGAAGATCGATATGCTCGATTTTGCCGACCTCGTTTCGATCAACAAATTCGACAAACGCGGATCGCTTGATGCACTGCGGGATGTCAAGAAGCAATTCCAGCGCAACCATAAACTTTTTTCAGCCGATCCGGGAAACATGCCGGTTTATGGAACCACGGCTTCGCAATTCAACGACCCGGGCGTTAACGATCTTTACAAAGCCCTGATCTTAAAGATACATGAAAAGACAGGAGCAGTGCTGGAAAGCCATTTTAAAGGCCGGGATGAAATGGCAGGAAAGATCTACATCATTCCTCCTTCACGAACCCGCTATCTTGCCGAGATTGCAGAAACCATCCGGCATTACAATCAATGGGCGGAAGATCAGTCCGGCCTTGCCCAACGACTTTATGCCATCAACCAGACCATTGAAGCGATCCGTCATACCCCTGAAATCCCATTGGAGGAAGGCTCTTCCGAAGCAGGTAACCGTACCGGAACCATGCTGGAACTTCATCTTCTGTACGAGGAAACATTTAAAAAATTAGATCCTTCGAACCAGGAAATCCTGAACAACTGGGAGGAGAAGATCCGGTCGTACAAGGAAGATACCTATGTTTATAAAGTCAGGGGAAAAGATATTCAAGTGGAAACCCATACCGAATCATTATCCCACCTGAAAATCCCGAAAATCTCACTTCCGCGCTACACGGCCTGGGGCGACATCCTGAAGTGGAACCTGAAAGAGAATGTTCCCGGTGAATTCCCTTATGCTGCAGGCGTTTTTCCTTTCAAACGCCAGGAGGAAGATCCTACCCGCATGTTTGCAGGCGAAGGCGGCCCGGAGCGGACCAACAAACGGTTTCATTACCTTTCTTCCGGGATGTCATCGGTGCGGCTCTCCACTGCCTATGATTCAGTAACCCTTTATGGGCATGATCCCGGCCGGCGACCCGATATTTATGGAAAGATCGGGAATTCGGGAGTTTCCATTGCCTGCCTCGACGATGTAAAAAAACTCTATTCCGGGTTCAATCTCCTTCACCCGAATACATCGGTGTCGATGACCATCAACGGTCCGGCACCTGCTATGGTCGGCTATTTCATGAATGCCGCCATCGATCAGCAATGCGAGATTTATTTGAAAGAAAACGGATTGGTTGAAGAGACGGAAAATAAGATCAAGTCTATCTTCAAAAAGAAAGGAACAAAAAAACCTTCATACCAGGGAGAACTTCCCAAAGGCAATGACGGCCTGGGATTGCTGTTACTGGGTATCACCGGTGACCAGGTTCTGCCTGCAGAAGTTTATGAAAAGATCCGGGAAGAAACCATCTGTAAAGTCAGGGGAACGATACAGGCAGATATCCTGAAAGAAGACCAGGCGCAGAACACCTGTATTTTTTCTACCGATTTTGCCCTGAAGATGATGGGTGATATCCAGGAATATTTCATCGATCATCATATCAGGAATTTTTATTCGGTATCGATCTCCGGATATCATATTGCCGAAGCCGGCGCCAATCCCATCAGCCAACTTGCATTCACGCTGTCCAACGGATTTACTTATGTTGAGTATTATGCATCGAGGGGGATGGATATAAATAAGTTTGCGCCTAATCTCTCCTTTTTCTTTTCAAATGGAATAGATCCGGAGTATTCAGTCATCGGGCGTGTGGCCCGGCTGATCTGGTCGAAGGCCATGAAATACAAGTACAAAGCCGATGAACGTTCGCAGATGCTGAAGTATCATATCCAGACTTCGGGACGCTCATTGCATGCACAGGAGATCGATTTCAACGATATCCGGACCACGCTGCAGGCGCTGTATGCCATCTACGACAACTGCAACTCGCTTCATACAAATGCCCATGATGAAGCCATCACAACGCCTACCGAAGGATCGGTGCGCCGTGCCATGGCCATCCAGATGATCATCAACCATGAACTGGGACTGGCAAAAAACCAGAATCCCCTCCAGGGATCATTCATTATCGAAGAGCTTACCGACCTCGTGGAGGAGGCCGTTCTGATTGAATTTGAGCGCATATCCGAAAGGGGAGGAGTGCTGGGCGCCATGGAGACCATGTACCAGCGGGGAAAGATCCAGGAAGAATCCCTCTATTATGAAAACCTGAAAAATTCCGGGAAACTTCCCATCATGGGAGTGAATACCTTCCTTTCCAGCAAAGGTTCCCCTACCGTTATACCGGGCGAAGTGATCCGGGCAACGGGAAGAGAGAAAGAATACCAGATCAAAATGCTCGAACAGCTGCACCGGGCCTATGCGGAAGAATCAAAGAGAAGCATTGTGAAATTAAAGAAGGCTTCAACACAAAATCACAATATTTTTGAAGCACTGATGGAAGCAGCAAAGTACTGTTCTATTGGGCAGATCACTGCTGCACTGTTTGAAGTTGGCGGGCAGTACAGGAGAAATATGTAGAACCAAAAATATGCAATTGCTATGACGACTTTCAATATCCTCATTGTTAATCCCAAAGACCAGGAAACGCAGATCGCGGTGTATGATAATTACAAATTGCGATACATGATCAGCCGGAAACATACCAAAGAAGAAATAGCCGGTTTCGACAGCATCTATGACCAGGTTACATTCCGCAAGGATATCGTTCTGAAGGAATTGACAAAAAATCAGTTTTCACTGGAGGATGTCAGGGTTGTGATTTCCCGTGGCGGACTCGTGCATCCGGTTCAATCCGGGGTGTATGAAGTCAATGAACAATTGAAGCACGACCTTATCTATAGTACGGTGGGAGAGGATATCATCAACATCGGCGGACTTCTTGCCGCAGCCGTGGCAGCCGAGATCCCGGGCGCGCAAGCCATGATCGTGGATCCTACCGTGGTGGATGAACTCGAGGAAATAGCCAGGATCACGGGAGCCCCGGGAATCCTGAGAAAATCTATCTTTCATGCTCTGAACCAGAAAGCCGTTGGAAACTTACATGCAGAGACGCATAAACTGAAATATGAAGATCTGAACCTGATCATTGTACACATGGGAAACGGCACCACCGTTGGCGCTCACCGCAAGGGAAAGGTCATCGATGTGAACCAGGGATTTGCCGGTGACGGTCCATTCTCGCTGGTCAGAGTCGGAACACTGCCGTTGGGAGATGTGGTGGAATTGTGTTTCAGCGGTACAAAAACAAAAGAACAGATCGAATCTCTCATCACACATTGCGGAGGACTGAATGGCCTGCTCGGGACCACTAGCATGAATGAGATCGAAACCCGCATCAAGAACGGGGATGAACGCGCAAGATTAGTGCTGGAAGCAATGGCCTACCAGGTCGCAAAATACATCGGCGAGATGTATGCTGTGTTGAAAGGTGAAGTGGATGCCATCCTGATCACGGGAGAACTGGCCCACAGCGATTTTATCGTACGGTTCATCCTCGACCATGTTGAAAAATTCGCACCGACCTTCATCTATGCCGGCGATAACGAGATCAAAGCCATGGCAGCGAATGCATTAAGGGTGATCAAGGGTGAAATGACGGTTAAGACATATAGTTGAAAGGAAGGAGAAAAGATTTATGATTTACAATTTACGATTTCAGATTTAATATTCGATTGACGATTGACGATTTTTTTGTCCGTAATAACATTCAGAAAATAATTTCAACCATCAATCTGAAATTCAAAATCGTAGATTCATTCGAAAATCTAAAATCGTAAATCGTAACTTGAGATGGAGTTATATCCCATAAATACAGGAAACCTCAAACTGGACGGTGGTGCGATGTTCGGCGTTGTACCGAAGGTGATGTGGAGCAAGTTGTATCCCTGCGACGAGAACAACCTCTGCAACTGGATCATGCGCTGCCTGCTGGTGGTTGATGGCAACCGGAAAATCCTTATCGATACCGGGATCGGGAAAAAGCAACCTGAAAAATTCTTTGCAAATTATTTTCTGAATGGGGACGCAAGTCTTGACAAATCTCTTTCATCATTTGGTTTTACGATTGATGATATCACCGATGTGATCCTGACGCACCTCCATTTCGACCATTGCGGTGATGCCATACGCTGGAATGCCGATAAGACGGATTATGTTGCAACATTTAAAAATGCGACTTACTATATCAGCCGGAAGCAATGGGATTGGGCAACCCGCCCTAACAATCGTGAAAAAGCATCCTTCCTGAAAGAAAATATTCTTCCTATTAAGGAAAAAGCGAAACTGCAACTGATCGACCATGATTGCGAACTGTTCCCGGGAATTTACACCCGCATGTTTTATGGTCACACCGATGGGCAACTAATACCTTTCGTTCATTATAAAGACTCAACCGTGGTCTTTATGGCCGATGTCCTGCCTTCTGCAGCACATATTCCCCTGCCTTACATCATGAGTTATGATACCCGTCCGCTGATCACCCTGGAGGAGAAGGAAAAATTCCTTAAAGAAGCGGCAAAGAATGGGTACATCCTGTTTTTTGAGCATGATCTCTACCATGAATGCTGTATTGTGGCGGAGACGGAAAAAGGGGTGAAGATGAAAGAAGCTTTTCAGATTGACGATTTACGATTTTAAATTTACGAATATCAATTTTCAATTATCAATTCATTCTTCAAACTTCCTTCTCGTTTTCTTCTCAGAATTCATCTTCTTTTCTTCCAGTCTCTTTTCTTTTGCAACCGCATTGGGTTTTGTGGGTTTTCGCTTTTTCTTCGGTGCAAGCGATTTTTGTAACAGGGTATAGAACTTTTCAATAGTTTTTTCCTTGTTCTTCAATTGCGACCGTTCACTCTGGGAAACTATAATGAGGATCCCTTCGGAGTTGATCTTTTTCTGAAGTTGGGTCAGCAGGATCTCCTTTTCTTCTTCTGTAAGTAAAATGGAATGAGGGATATCAAAACGCAACTCTACCTTTGTACTGACTTTGTTCACGTTTTGTCCGCCCGGGCCGCTGCTCCGCGATGCGCTGAAAAGAAATTCCCTGCTGAAACCCCTGCCGGAAAGGATATCAATCGCCATGTTATTTCTCCTGCATCCTTTGTTTTGCTTCCATACACCAAAGCAATTCTTTCAGGAAATACATGGCCCGTTTTTCCGTTCCGGCTTTATCGGCAGGATTGCCTTGTTCATCATAAGCCTTATCCACATTAGGATTCGGGAACATCGCAGGAACCGTCAATGCATGCATCTTCCAAAGAACAAACTGGATCGAAGTGATCACCTGGTTTCCGCCGAAATCCCCATCTGAACAAGTGGAGATCGCAACAGGCTTTCGTTGCCATTCCGGGTAAAGAACATCGATCGCATTCTTCAGGCTGGCAGGATATCCTCCATTGTATTCCGGCATTACAATCAGAATACCATCTGCCTCTTTTATTTTCCTTGAATATTCCAACAATTCGGGCATTGGATTTTCCTGGAACATCAACCGTTCATGAAAAATAGGGAACTGGTACTCGTTAAGGTCAACAATTTCCACAGTCGCCAGGTTCTTTTCCTCGATAAGTCGTTTCAAAAACAGGGCGACGCGGTGACTAATCCGTCCCTTGCGTATACTTGCCGAAAGGATTACTAAATGTGGCATGTTCTGTTGTTACAAATTTAAGTATTTAATTTTGCAGTTTAGAAAGTCAATATCTCACATCACACAACTCACCAACTCGCCAGCTCGCCAGCTCATCAGCTCATTAGCTCATCAGCTAATCATAGCAGCCTATGTATCTTGAAATAACCAGTCGCTGGATTTCGGAGGTTCCTTCGCCGATCTGCAAAAGGCG
>PLMO01000128.1:12712-25975 GCA_003142515.1 Bacteroidales bacterium | reverse complement strand
ATTTAGTTTTTAGAGGTACCCTTTATTATTAACAAATTCAAGACGAAAATATAAGGATGTCCTTAATCCTATTTTTATTTCATTATAAGTTAGAACATCATTTTTACTGTCTGTTAAATCAATTTTACCACCTTTTTGAGTGAGAATTGACTTTGCTTGCTCTACTGAACAGCCAAATTTTAAACCTATTGGAGCATTTAAGATTGGAAGGCTGTCTTTAGTCTGTGATTGTGAAAAATGAAACATCAAGACCAATATGACAACTGGAAGGAATGTTTTCATTTTGAATTATTTTAAGGAACTGTAAAGATAATATTATACAAATGCTATTTCTTATCCTTGTCGATTGAAGGACTATAACTTTCTTCATAAGCTATTTGAATTTTGTTTAATTCTTGCTTTATCTGTGATGCATCATACCTCCATATTACACCTGATTTTGTCCGAACTTTGGCAACATAGGAAACGCAATACAAATACTCACTTACTTGATTTTCTGTTGCATACCAGCTTGAGTGCTTCCCAAATTCAGTAGATTTCTCCATATCAGTTATTTCCGTATCATCTAAAGTTTTGATATGCTCACCAAAGATATCGTACAAGACAAAATCTATCTCATAGGCACTAATTGGTTCATCAACTGTAATACCTCCACTTGCTACAAAATTATATCCATTACCGTTATAAACTGTATTAATGCCAACCGAATTATTAAGTTTCAAGGGACATTTCTCGTTATTTAATATAATCCATTGCCTTGCAAGGGATGAACCATCGTTTACCCTTATTCCCATACCAAGTTTAGTGACGACAGTACCACCATCGGTTTTGGTAGTTGTGATTTGGGCAGGCGAAACAACCCAAAATAAGAGAAATAATAACAATGTCATAATTGTTTTCATAACAATCGTTTTATAGGGTTCAATGGTAAATATAAAAAACTTTTAAATGTGAAACTTTTAACTCATGAAAAAATTCGAACTAAACGAATTATTACATTTGCAGAAACAGAGCAATAAATATACAGCGTAGCAATGTGTAATGTTACCTAGTATTTTTAATGAAGATATTATGAATGAGTTCAATAAAAAAGGGTTTAACCTTTCCTTAGAAAATGGAAAAGCATTATTGAAAATAGCTGACTTAGCTGTTAATGAAAATCAATTTGGTATTGCAAGCTCGCTGAATATCTTAGCAGCAGAAGAGATAATTAAAGCCGCCCTAATTCTGATAAAAGATTTCTTCCCGGAATACAATATTTTTGATTTTCATAAAATATTTGAAAATCACGCAGTTAAACATTCATTGATAAAAGACCACATTTTGATGTTTGATGACTTTTTCAAAAAAGATAAAGAGTTCCTTGAGAAGAACAAACCATTGTATGATATTATTGAAAAATTACCCTCAACTTTTCGTGATTCCATTAAAGAAGATGCAAAAATTCTTTACCAAACTAAGTCGTTGAGTGAGGAATATAATTTTAGTAGCGAAGAAATTTCATCTGCAATTTCTTGGTGTGAAAAAGCAAATAGCTTAAAGAATAGAGGTTTTTATGTTGACTTGAAAGGTTCAAAATGGTTGAGTCCATCTGATTTCACTAAAGAACAATATGAAGTAGAGTTTAGGTACACCCGTACTTTATTAAATTGGCTTCAAGCTTTACAGCATATCTTAGGAACACCAGGTTTAAAGGAATTTGTTAAAAATAACCCCCAATAGGTTTTTCATTAAAAATAATAACCTTATGAAAAAGCTCTTCTTGAATGTTGCAATAGCTATTGCGTTTATTTGCTTTATTTATGCATTTTTTTTCGCTTACCAAAATGATGTTGAGCGAAGATTCTATAAAAGCCAACTTGCAATATCAGACAGTATTAATAGTCAAGCTATGCTTAATTTGAACAATGAAGTAATTAGAAGCTTGGGGCAGAAAGTTATAGATATTCAATATTACGTTGATGCAGGTCAAAAGAATCTCGATATGTGGTTAAAATTATTAGCATTTATACTGTCACTCCTTATTGGGTATTCCATATTTAACGGTTTTAGGATGAAAGAAAGAGCAAAAGAAGAACTAGCAGATATAAGAAGAATTAAGGAAGAAATAAAAACCTCTGCAGGTTTTGCTGAAACCCGCTTAGAAGTTGTTAAAAGACAGATTGAACAAATAGAAGAGGCAGCAATAAAAGCCAAGGGCATTGAAAAAGAATTGAGGCAGAAGCTTGAGGACTTCTCTAATAAAGAAGATTTAGCCTTAACCGCAACTCAGAAAAAATCACTTGAAGAAACTATTGAAAAAGCAAAGGAAGAATTACAGAAAAGTGGAATTGACGCAATTAAAAATCTTTACCTCGCAAAAGCATTTCAAGCGCAAAACGAGAATCATTTTGAAGATTTAATCAGGCTAACGAATACTTATATTGATTTAGATGATAGCAATTATGTGGCATTTAGTCTACGAGGATATGCGTATACTAAATTAGATGTTAAACAAGGGAAGAATGATTTGTTTTTGAAAGCCATAAAAGATTTGACAGAAAGTATTCGTTTGAACCCATCTTATTATGTGGCTTTTGTTAATAGATCCTATGCATACATAGAATTAAAAAAATATAATGAAGCTATTGCTGATGCTGATGAGGCAATTAGGTTAAACCCAAATAGTTATCTCTCTTTTACTAATAGAGGTTATGCCAAGGTAGAATTGAAAAAACTTCCTGAGGCAATTGCTGATCTAAATGAAGCAATTCGTTTGAACCCATCTCATTATTTGGCTTTTGTTAATAAATCCTATGCATACATAGAATTAAAAAAATATAATGAAGCTATTGCTGATGCTACTGTGGCAATTAGGTTGAACCCGACTTATTATAAGTCTTATAATAATAGAGGTTATGGATATTTTGAATTGAAAAAATATCCTGAAGCAATTGCTGATCTAGATGAAGCAATTCGTTTGAACCCAAAGTATATCAAAGCCCATTATAATCGAAGCAGAGCTTATGAGAAAATAGGTAAGCTAACTGAAGCAAAACAAGATAAAGACGAAGCTTTAAGGCTAAGTGCTGAAGAATTGAAAAACGCTTAATAAAGATTTTTATAAAAGTTGTTTTTATTCAGCAAAATCAGTTTTAAATCAACCCCTACCTTTGTATTTGAATAAATTATTTATAAATAGAATTTAATCCATCTTGTACCCCATTTGTACCTCTAAATCATAACTAATTGATTTACTGAATGAGTTACATTTTGCATCGGGAAGTAACATGGAACAACACCAAAAAAGCTATCATTATCTTATTAAACTGGTAAGAAGAATATAGGTTACCGCACCACTCAAATAACCCATGAGGGCAAGTAATGAAAACCGCTTCAGAAACCAAAAGAACGAGATTTTTTCCATTCCCATTGCTGCTATCCCGGCTGCCGAACCGATGATCAAGATGCTTCCACCAGTACCTGCGGCATACGCCAGGAACTCCCAAAAATAGTGATCTGTTGGATAAGTAGTTAAATTATACATTCCCTGCACAGCCGCAACAAGGGGAACATTATCAATTACAGAAGAAAAGAACCCTATGATAAGTATCAGAACGCTTTGATTAGAGATAGTACCTGATAATGCCAATGCCCATTTGCTTAAAAGCCCCGATGATTCTAATGCAGAAACAGCAAGTAAAATCCCAAGAAAAAAAAGGATGATTGGAATATTCAGTCTTCGTAAGGCTGCAGTGACAGAAAACGTACCTTTTTCTTCCTCATTTCTCTTCCGGTGCAGGATTTCAATGAAAGTCCAGATGACACCAAGAGACAATAACATGCCCATGAATGGCGGCAAATGAGTCAGCGATTTGAAAAGGGGAACAAATAAAAGTCCGGCGATCCCCACAATCAAAACTGCAGTTCTTTCATGATTTGATATCCCGGATAATTTGGGCTTATTTTTTTCCCTGATCTCCGGACCTGCTCTTTTTATCATAAAAGTAGCCAGGATCAATGGTACGATAACACTTACCAAACATGGTAAGATAAGCCGCTGAATAATACTTCCAGTGGTAACCTGGCCCCCGATCCATAGCATTGAAGTAGTAACATCGCCCAACGGGGACCAGGCTCCTCCTGAATTTGCTGCAATGATAATGATCCCTGTAAAGATCCATCGTTCTTTTTCATCATTAATTAAAGCTCTTAGCATCAGGATCATGACAATAGTTGTTGTCAGATTGTCAAGTACTGCCGACAGGAAGAATGTTGTAAATCCAACAACCCAGAGCAGCTTTCTTTTGTTATCAGACTTCATCTTGTCGGAAATGATGGCAAAACCATTATGAGCATCAATCAATTCCACGATGGTCATTGCTCCAAGGAGGAAAAAAAGGATCCCGGCAATGTCTCCCATATGGGTCATCAGCTGTCCGGATATTGTTTCAATCGAAGCCCCTGAAAAAATGTAGATGATCCAGCAAACTACCCCTGTAATAATGGCGCTTGCAGCTTTATCGATCTTTATTTTCTTTTCAAATACAATAAATGTGTAACCAAGGATAAAAGCAACTGTCATCAATGAGTAAATCATAAGGAAATTATTTTTCGGCCAGTAGTAAGAATAATGTTTGCTTTTTCAGTTTTCAAATATAGATTAATACGACATAAAAAGTAAGTATTTTACGCTGATTTATTGTATCTTTCCTGCTCAAAAAAATATGTCATGAAAGATCTTTTCACTTTACTAATGATCGCTTTCATTGCGATATCTCCTGCGATCCGCGCACAGGGCCTGAAAGACCATGAAAAAAACATCCGGGAGGCGTACAAATTGTTACTCAAGGAGACCGACAAAAACAAGGATGGGAAGATCAGTAAGGACGAGTTCTACGCTATATGGAAGGACAAAAAGGTCGCTGAAGTGAAATACAAAGCCTGGGATACAAATAAAGATGGGTTTATCACGGAAGAGGAATATGTGAAAGTCATCATGGATATGGAAAAGAAGAAAAAACCTTAACCAGCGTTACTTCAGCCCTCGCCTTTTCAGTAACGGGTCGATGGAGGGTTCCTGTCCCCTGAACTTCTTGTATTGAACCATTCCCTCATCATTGCCGGATTCTGCCAGGCAGTATTTCCGGAATTTTACAGCGAGGTCCTGGTTATAGATATCACCTGATTCCTTAAAGGTATTGAAGGCATCGGCATCCAATACGGCAGCCCAGATGTAAACGTAGTACCCGGCAGCATATTCCCCGCTGAAAATGTGAGCGAAATAGGTGGAACGGTATCGCGGAATGATCTCATCGATGAGGCCGATGCTGTCCATGGCTTTCTTTTCAAATGCCAGCACATCGATGTCTTTCGGTGTGGTGAGGTTATGATAATCCATATCGAGGAGAGCGGCTGCAAGGTATTCAACCGTCATGAAACCCTGGTTGAACATAGCGCTTTTTACAATTTTCTCAATCAGTTTATCCGGGATGACTTCCCCTGTCTTGTAATGCTTTGCATAAAATTTCAGGACTTCAGGTTCGCCTGCCCAGTTTTCCATGACCTGCGAAGGCATCTCAACATAATCCATGGGGACATTGCCGGCCGTCCGGTCATATTTTCCCTCGATGAACAATCCATGCAGGCTGTGCCCAAATTCATGGAACATCGTAGTCACATCATCCCAGGTCAGCAATGCGGGTGCACCTGCTGTGGGTGTCGACAGGTTATAGGTCACCGATTCAATGGCATCAACTTTTTTCCCATCTTCATAACCGGAAGAACGGAAATCGGTACACCATGCGCCATTGCGTTTCGATTCACGCGGATAATAATCGAGATAGAGCACACCCAGCGATTTTCCGGTTGCCTCCTTCACTTCATAGGTCTCAACATCCTTCTGAAAAACAGGAAGGTCGGTACGCTTCGTCAAGGTGATGCCGTAAAGCTTATTGGCTACATGAAACATTCCGTCGCGAACATTTGAAAGACTGAAATAGGGTTTCAGTTCATTCTCATCCAGGTCGTATTTTTCCTTTCTGACTTTTTCTGCATAGTACCACCAATCCCACGATTTCAGATTAAACTTTCCGCCTTCCCGGTCGATGATCTTCTGCATTTCCTGCACCTCTTTCTTTGCAACCGGAAGGGCTGCATGCCAGAGCTTCATGAGGAATGCGTCAACGGCTTCGGGCGTTTTCGCCATGTTATCATCGATAACATAAGCAGCATAGCTCTTATAACCAAGCAATGCAGCCTGTTGTGCCCTTACTTTCACGATCTTTGCAACTATCTCTTTGTTATCATTTTTATTCCCGTTATTTCCCCGCATAAAATACCCACGGTAGATCTTTTCGCGCAGGTCACGGTTTTTGGAATATTGCAGGAAGGGGATCATGCTTGGCTTTGCCAGCGTAAACACCCACTTGCCTTCCATCCCGGCTGCTTTTGCAGCTTCGGCAGCACCATCGATCACACCCTGCGGCAAGCCCTTCAGGTCTTTTTTATCCCCGATAACCAGCTTAAAGTTTTTATTGGTTTCGGCAAGGAGATTGTCACCGAATTTCAAGGTCAGAAGAGAAAGCTGTTCATTCAGCTTCCGTAAGGTATCCTGTTTGTCTTTGGGAAGATCAGCACCCATCCGTACAAAATCGCGGTAATATTTTTCCACAACACGGACCTGCTGATCATCGAGTTTCATCTGTTTACGCTTTTCATATACAGCCTTAATCCTCCTGAATAATTTATCATTCAGGGCGATGTCATCCCTGTGCTTTGAAAGCATCGGACTGAGCTTCCTGGCAATATCCTGCATCTGTGGTGTTGTATTCGCTTCATTCATCTGGTTGAAGACCTTGCTGACTTTCGTTAACAGTTTGCCGGATTTGTCAAATGCAAGAATTGTATTCTCAAAACCGGGTTCCTTTGGGTTGTTTATAATTTTTTCGATCTCCGCCATATGTTGTTTCATGCCTTCGACATATGCCGGCATGTAATCAGTGGAATCGATCTTATCAAACGGAGGGACTTTGAAAGGAGTCTGGTATTCGGTGAAAAAAGGATTCTTTACCTCTTTGGCCTGTTTGCAGGCCGAAAAAGATACGATGGTCATAATCGTTAACAGAAAAATGATTTTTTTCATGGGTGAATGTTTTTGATGTGTTTGTATTGGTCTTAAAAGGATCGTGTAAATGTATGGAATTTACCGGATGATTTTATGATTTCACCGAATCATTTATCCGGATGGTATAGAATTTTTGCAAAAAATCCTTTCCGGGATTACTTTTATCCGGTCTAAATAAAAATTAACAAAATGAAAACGATAAATATAACACGCATCCTAGCGATTGCTTTACTACTTGGATTCATTTCCACATTTTCAAGCTATGCTGCAAGTCCTGCAGCCATAAGTGCAAAGAAAATCCGGCAAAAGTTTGTCGAGGCAGTCATGAACCCGGAAGATAAGTCGAATGTACCTACAAGCGGGGAAGTTGAAGTCCTGTTTACCCTCAATGATGAGGGAACTGTTGATATTAAAAAGATCAAGGCAACCAACGATGACGTTGCCAATTATGTAAAAGAGAAAATTTCCAATGTTCCCTGCAAGGATTTTGTTCATCCGTATAACCAGTATTATAAAATAAAATTCAGTTTCCAGCAGGACTGAGTTTTTTTAACGGAAATTTTGAAGAAAGGTGTCAGTGTAAAAAGAAAGCTGGCCTTATATCCCTGTTTAATAATTGGTTTTCAAACCAGATGTTTGCATGGGTTTTCTATGGGGAAAGTCTTTCTATGATCCAGTTTTCTTTCACCAAACGGTACTGAATCCTGTCATGAAGCCGGTGCGGTCGTGATTGCCAGAACTCAAATCCGACCGGGATGATCCGGAATCCTCCCCAATTTTCAGGTCTTTTCGGTTCTTGCCCGGTGATCCTGCGTTTCATATCATCGAATTTTTCCTCAAGAAAGTTCCTGCCCGGGATGACCGCACTTTGCGAAGAGATCAATGCGCTGATCCTGCTTTCCAGGGGACGTGAAAAGAAATATTCATCCGATTCGGCACCTGAGATTTTTTGCGCCTTTCCGGTGATCCTCACCTGACGGCCCATTTCTTTCCAGTGAAATGCAATCGCAACGAAAGGATTCATTGTAATTTCAGTTCCTTTCCTGCTGTTGTAATTTGTGAAGAACACGAATCCTCTGGGATTAAATCCCTTTAAGAGCACAATACGTCCCGATGGGATTCCCTTTTCACTGGCTGTGGCAAGGAACATGGCTTCCGGTTCGAATACTCCCGAATCTACAGCATCCTTGAACCAGATAGAGAATTGATGAAATGGATCAATATCTACTGAATTTTCATCTATCGAACAGTTTTTATAAGGATCCGGATCGATGGAGATTGGTGTTTTTGGCATGAAGATAGACCAGGTTATTTCATTATTCAAAGTTAATTTAATTTATAACTTTACGGAAATTTAAAAATTAGTGCAATGTCAAATAAGGTCACAAAAATTGAATTGGATGAAATGAAGCATAATAAGGGCGCGTCGAAGTCATACACCAATGATGAGATTACGGTTTTCTGGCGCCCGGAGCTTTGCATCCACTCCGCCAATTGTTTGTTAGGATTACCCGGAGTTTTCGATTCATCAGAACGTCCCTGGGTTAACATCCGTGGCGCTTCTTCAAAAGATATCATAAAAACCATCGATACTTGTCCTTCACGTGCACTTCTTTACCTGAAAAATGCAAATTTCTCACTCAGGAGAGCCCGTAAAAAATCTAAAAAGCTTCCGAAATTTGCACGAATCCAGATATTAAAAGACGGGCCAGCCATTATTTCAGGTAACTTCATCCTTCGTGATCCAGGCAGGAAAAAGATCCACCTTGAGACGGAAAAAGCAGCAATCTGCCGTTGCGGAGCCTCCCACAAAAAACCCCTTTGCGACGGGACACACCTTACCATTGGGTTTAAGGACTGAATTCAGCAGAAATCCGTATAATTTATTTTAACGCTTATAAATCATTACTACATGATCATTGGTTTAATCAAAGAATCGGGAAAGGAACGCCGGGTTGCCTTGTTGCCCGAAGTCATAGCTGCTCTTGTGAAACTTAATGTTCCCGTGATGGTTGAAAAGAATGCCGGTGAAAGGTCCTATGTCTCAGATGAAGATTACATAGAAGCAGGTGCTACGATCCATTCTAAAAAAGAGGTGGTTACAGAATCCGGTATGATTGTGAAGATCAATCCTCCAACTGATGAAGAACTTGGGTGGATGAAAGAGGAACAGATCTTTCTGGGTGTTCTGAACCCCCTGGTCGACCATGAAATTGTGAAAAAGCTTGCTTCCGCCAGGGTGACAGGTTTCAGCATGGATATCATTCCGCGTACTTCACGGGCACAGGCCATGGACATTCTGTCCTCAATGGCAACGGTGAATGGCTATAAAGCCGTGCTGACGGCCGCAAATACGTTGCCGAAGTTTTTCCCCATGTTCATGACAGCTGCCGGGACGATCACTCCGGCCAAGGTTTTGATCCTCGGGGCCGGTGTTGCCGGACTCCAGGCGCTGGCAACCAGCAGGAAACTGGGCGGAGTGGTAGAAGTTTTTGATGTCAGGGCTGCCGTTAAGGAAGAAGTGACGGGACTTGGTGGAAAATTCATCGATGTGGAAGGCGCCAGGGATGAAAAATCGGCCGGAGGCTATGCGGTGGAACAAACCGAGGAATTCAAAAGCCGCCAGGCACAGGCTATCCATGATCATGCCGTGAAATCCGATGTAATCATTTGTACAGCACAGATCCCGGGGAAAAAAGCGCCGGTCCTTTTGAAAAAGGAAACTGTTGAAGCCATGAAACCGGGATCAGTCATCATCGATATCGCAGCCAGTTCGGGAGGAAACTGTGAACTTACAAAAGACGGGGAAACCATCGTAATCCATGGCATAACAATTATCGGGAATTCCTTCTTCACCATCGATATGCCCTATGATGCGAGTAAGATGTTCGGGAAGAATGTTCTCAATTTCCTGAAGCTCATGATCTCACCAACCGAAGGTTTCAGGATCAACTGGGAGGATGACATCGTGAAAGGAACCTGTGTCACCTATAACAACGAAATCATTAATGAGCGGGTGAAAGCCCTGATTCAAAATTAAAATTCTATCCTTATGACTGAAATATTAAGACTTTTCCTGTTATACGAGGAGCCGATCTTTATTATCATTCTCTCTATTTTTCTTGGGATTGAGGTTATTTCCCATGTTCCCTCTGTGCTTCATACTCCGCTGATGTCGGGAGCAAATGCCATCCATGGAGTCGTAATCATCGGTGCGATCATCGTCATGGGGCATGCACGGGATCTGTTGCCAATGATCTTGGGATTTATTGCCGTGGTTCTTGGCACCTTGAATGTGGTTGGGGGTTTTGTTGTCACGGACCGCATGCTTGAAATGTTCAGGAAAAAGAAAAGCCAAAAATAAGGAGCTATGGATACTATTATTACGCTGACCCGCCCCTACGAATTCTCACAGTACATCTCCATTCTTGAGATCTCCTATATTCTTGCCTCAGTTCTTTTTGTGATTGGCTTGAAAAAGTTAAGTCACCCGGAAACTGCCCGCAGCGGGAACCTATGGGCGGCAGCAGGTATGGGACTTGCCATCTTTTGTACCCTTCTGTTTCATAAAACCTTAGTTGGAACAGGCAAATATGAAGGAATTCACAATATCCCGTTTATCCTTGTCGCGCTGTTCATCGGGACCTTTGTTGGATGGTTTGCCGCAAAAAAGGTAAAAATAACTGCCATGCCGCAGATGGTTTCGCTGTTCAATGGTATGGGCGGAGCCTGTGCAGCGCTTATTTCCATGATTGAATTTCCAAAGTTGCAGGCTGCCATGGCAGCTCTCCCTGCACAGAATATGTTCAACGGTGAAACGCTGGCTATCTTGCTGGGATTGATGATCGGGGGTGTTTCCTTCGCCGGGAGCATGATCGCATTCGGGAAACTGGATGAACGGATCGGGGATATTAAAAGTCCGGTATTAAGGTACATCAACCTTTGTTTCCTGCTTCTACTTCTCGGATTTGTATTATTTATTATGCTCAGGCAACCGGTTGACGGCGAGGCTTGGATGATTTATTTACTTGCCGTCCTGGCGCTGGTTTACGGGGTAACCTTAGTGATGCCTATCGGGGGCGCGGATATGCCAGTTATTATTTCCCTGTTGAATTCCACCACTGGAATTGCGGCTGCCATGGGTGGGTTTGTTTTTAACAACCATGTTATGCTTACAGGTGGTATTCTTGTTGGATCGTCCGGAACCATCCTGTCGATCCTGATGTGCAAAGCCATGAACCGATCGCTTCTTAACGTGATCATCGGTGTATTCGGTGGAAGTACAACAGCCGGTGCCCAGTCAGGCGATCAAACTGTAAAGGAGATTACAATCAGTGATGCAGCGATTCTTCTGAGCTATTCTCAGAAAATATTTATCGTTCCCGGGTATGGATTGGCTGTTGCCCAGGCACAGCACCTCTGCCATGAACTGGATGTACTTCTTTCTGCAAAAGGTGTTGTGGTCAAATATGGTATTCATCCGGTTGCCGGCAGGATGCCCGGCCATATGAACGTATTGCTTGCGGAATCCGATGTTCCTTATGAAAAATTAATGGAGATGGAAGATGCCAATAATGAAATGGGCAGTACCGATGTGGTGATCGTAGTCGGTGCCAATGATGTGGTTAACCCGGCTGCCGAAGATGATCCTTCCAGCCCGATCACAGGAATGCCTGTGATCCAGGTTTGGAATGCAAAAAATGTTATCGTGATGAAACGCAGTATGGCTAAAGGATATGCTGCCATCGAGAACAAGCTGTTTTATCAGTCCAAAACAAGGATGTTATTCGGCGATGCGAAGTTGACGATGCAGAAGCTGATCACGGAAATCAAAAGCCTGTAAAACAAAAACCCCGTCCCGAGAACTCGGGACGGGGTTTTTGTTTATTCAATCGAATGATTACTTGACGATTTTGGTTTTGGTTTTGGTTTTCTTTACTTCTTTTACTTTCTTAGGAGGTTTGATCAGTTTCTTTACGATTGAATCCTGATGTGCGATAGAATCAGCTTTTCTCTTTTCTTCCTGAACCTTAGCAATCGAGTCAGCAATTCTCTGCTGTTCTGCTTGTACCATTGCTAATGAGTCAGCAACCCTGATAGAGTCAGCTATTCTTTTTTCTTCCATTTCTTTTGCGCTTGGGCCGCAGCTGTACATGAAAGCTACTGCACCGATAACTAATAATGTTGCGAGTTTTTTCATTTGTTTATTGATTTTTAAATTCGATGCAAAGATAAACCAATTCAACCGTAGCTTCCAAATAATTTAACCACTATTTTTTAACATTTTTTAACATTTGATTCATGGTGCTCATTATCAGGTTAATAAAATTCATTATATTTCTCAGATTGGATGTTATTAACATTCCCATGAGGGTTGTTTTGATGAATCTTAGTTTTACAAGGATAATCAGATGTCGGCAATGCATTGCCAAACCCTTTATTATCGTAACTTTGGTTTAAATTTAATTCATAATTCATAATTCATAATTCATAATTCGTAATTATAATGGTTATTCCCCTTGCAGAGCAGTTGCGTCCTTCAAGTCTCGAAGAATATATCGGGCAGGAACATCTTGTGGGCAGGGATGCCATACTTTACAAGGCGATCAAATCAGGGAATGTTCCTTCCATGATCCTATGGGGGCCACCCGGCGTCGGAAAAACAACACTTGCCTACATCATATCACAGCAACTGCAACGTTCATTTTTTACCCTCAGCGCCGTAAGTTCAGGAGTGAAAGAAGTCAGGGAGGTGATTGCAAAGGCCAAAGAAAGTGGGGAAAGCCCTTTCCTTTTTATCGATGAAATCCACCGGTTCAGTAAATCCCAGCAAGACGCATTACTTGGCGCTGTTGAAAAAGGTATTGTCACATTCATCGGGGCTACGACAGAGAATCCTTCCTTCGAGGTGATCTCTCCCCTGCTCTCCCGTTGTCAGATCTATATCCTGAAATCCCTCGAAGAGGAACATCTTTTAAAACTGATGAATCTTGGGAAAGAAAGGCTTGAAAAAAATTCCGGGATCACGATCCGCATTGAAGAAACCGAGGCTCTGATGCGCATTTCCGGTGGTGATGCAAGGAAACTCTTCAACGCACTCGAACTCATCGTGAATGCCGAAAGCAAAAAATCAAAAGAGATCATCATCACCAATACGG